>DATCWI010000048.1:0-14165 GCA_036566425.1 Nitrososphaera sp. | reverse complement strand
TACAATTCAGATGTTAGAAGCCGCTTTTAGACAGAAGGCGGAGCTTCAGCGCCTTCAAATCTTAGACGGTGTAAAACCTGGTTCGCATGTGTTGATAGCCACTACACGGTACTTGGCTGCTCATACACCAACTGCACGTGCACAAGGACAAACATTTGAAATTGCGTGGAGGCTCCATCAGGGTGGAAAGCTGTATGAAGAAATTAGTTGATAATCTTGTCTTAGGTATCCATGATTTCGCGGTAGGACCGTCCGTTTCCTACCATGCGCTTGATTTCAATGATTAAATGTAGTCTTCTAATTTTGGCTTCAACACTACCTTCATTCCTCACAATCAGGGATGTGTATGCTACTAGCCTCCTCATCTAAGGCCCCATAGCGTTCAGGACGGGGGAACTATAGCATTAAAAAAAGAGAGGTTTGGTTGGAATTCTGCTGACGTTACATGTCTTATTATTGTTATTACGCTGTGCCAAGTCTCTCTTCTTTTGCCATTCTTATTTCCTCTTCTCTTTCCTTCAAAATGTTGAGAACATAATCCAGTTCTTGCGAGTGTTCTTTGTCCTTATTGCTTCTGAGAAGGTCTATTGCATATTCCAATGCCTTTAATTGGAAGGTGTCGTCTAACATGCCTCTCTATTATATCGCTAACTATGCTATTGACAGTTTCTTTGAATATTCTGAAGGGGTGGGGCACTGCTAACGTAAACTTTACACCACCATCTGCAGGATTAAAGTCAGTTATTGTCTTCTCATCCGTGGTTGTGCGTATGAAGTGGTCTGCGCGTTGCTGCCGATAAGAGTAAAGGAGTCGGCTCCACCTAATGTTTCTATAATGTCATCGCCTTCGCCACCATCAAGCGTGCCACCAAATTGGCTCGATAGATAGTCGTTTCCGCCCTCTCCAAATAATTCGCCACCTATGTCAGTTTCTAGAAATAATCTGTTGTCGTTATCAGGTCCTCCATAAACTGTGTGGGTTGTCTCGCCGCCCGCATTTTCGACAGAACTGGGTTCCAGATCAGATATACTTATCACTAGCGATATCTGGCAGAACAGTGGTCATAAAATTCTGGCGGTCTAACAGGCAGAGGCACAGCCTGATTCTTCAATTCTATCTGAGCCAGGGTCAACGCAAGTAGGCTGCGAAATCCTTTAGAACAATCGGACCTTCAAATGCCAACTTTGTAATTGCTAGCGCCACTTCACAGGACGCTGCCTGTGCATCAATCCTATCTTTTGCAGCAATACTCTCGTTACTGGCAATTAGTGTCAATCGCCGATATGCATTTGTCAACCTGTTGTGAAGGACTCTTAGTTCCAGTGCCAGATTGTTCTTGTCCCGCTCCTGCAGGAGCTGCTTATCATGCTCAAATGCCTGCGACAAGTAGCGGTAAAACGACCGCTCTGGGATGTCTAGGGTATCCATGATTTCGCGGTATGAGCGCCCTCGCGCCACCATCTTTCGGATTGCAATTATTGCGCGCAATCGCCTTTTTTTCTTCGGGGTTCTCCTGTTTTCACAGCTTATTCAACTAGCCACGTGAATGGTTCGATACTGAAAGAAACGAAAAAAGTCTCGGAGATTAAACCTACATGCGTACTTTGAAGGCAAGTAGATTATCTAACTTTTCAAACTCTGCTTCATGATCAACTTCTTGAAACTCTGAGGCGAAGAGTTCTGCGAGGTACAGAGACCATTTTAGGCCCAAGCCGTGCTCTATGATATAGGCATAATAGTTATCACGAATTTCTTTGCGGTAATTATAGCCCGACATACGCATCTTGTATTCAATTATTTTAAGAGCCGAATCTATGCTGTATTCGCTTGCAAACAACAAGTTAATCTCCCTAGATTGTTTGGCTGTAATTCTTGCAAGTTGCCGTATCTGATCATCATTGAATCTTTCGAGCATGGCAGACATGAGTGATTTTCTCACTATCATATAGCCGACTTTTGGAGCATTCGCGTACCACTCGATATATTCTCTTAAGACCTGATTTACAAGAGTGTTCAGACTTACCTGTTTGGAATTTGACTCCGCTAAGAGCGCATCAAGAAGAGAATCGTCTATCCTAAAACTTGCGGTCTTGGTGGATTTTCTACTCTTTGTCATGATAATCTCATTATTTGAAAATCTGTTCTGATGGTTAAAAAGTTTTGCAGTTGCATGCATTTTCGTACAAAACAATACTTAGTCTTTATATTATTGCAAGTGCCTAGTGGTTTGATGGTGCAGAGCGAATTCATCCTGATTTTGGATGATAGAGAAATAGTTACTGACACAGCAAGGTTCTTACGTGAACAAGGGCTCAATGTTCGTGCATTTACCGATCCTTTTGCTGCGCTGGAAGATTTTGAACAGAATTTCAATGATTATTTTTTGGTTCTTTCTGGTATCAGGATGCCGAGTATGAATGGATTTCATTTTGTAAGAAAGATTAGAGAACTAAAGCCAGAGTTGAAGGTAATATTCATGACTGCTTTTGAAATCGACATCTCTGATTTTCAAAAAATACATCCTTCTATGAAAGTTTACGGTGTGATAAAGAAACCCATAGTAATGCGAAAGTTAGGGAATCTGATCAAAAATTCAATGGCTGCTACGCTTACAATGACAAAGTATGAAGAAAAAGGCGAAAGAAGTCTTGACAGGAGCGTGATGACCTCATGATCAGTCGCAAAGAACATGTTGAGAATTTATCAGAAGTTGAGCTACACAAGATAACAGCTGAGCACTTCGAGTCAGTACTGGGTGTGGTTAAATGAATCCACGACAAAAGGAAAACGGGTTTACGCTAAACAAAGATGACGTTGTTTCTAGCATGAGGACCGCTAAATATGATACTTCCATTACCAAGGGGAATAGAATTTTGCTTGTTGATGACGAAATGGATATCATTTCAGTCTATAAGGAAGGTTTGAGTCGTGATGGCTTTAGAGTTGAAGGCTATAGTGATCCGGAAAAAGCACTGTTGGACTTCAAACCTGGTGCTTATGATTTAGTGATTCTCGACATTCGTATGCCAAAAATGAACGGCTTTGAACTTTGCAGAGAAATAAGAAAACAGGATGATAAAGTCAAGATTTGCTTTTTGACAGCTTTTGAGATACAGAAGACAGAATTTGAAAAAGTCCTGCCTTCAATAAAGGTAAACGGATTTATCGCAAAACCAGTACATATAGGCGACCTTTGTTCTACCGTTCAAGAGGTATTAAGTAATAGCAAAGCGGGGTACAGGCATAATCATGATTGACAAAATTTCAACTAACCTATTAACGTACCTAAGTTGTATGGCCCAGGTATAAGTGGCATATATGACAAGTTTAGTTAACCCATCTTGCTGCGAGCATATCATTATGCTATATAATAATGATTATGAGCGCAATGAAGTTGCAATAAACTACATTAATGAGGGACTAAAGAAAGGTCAACTAGCTGTTTATGCTTCTGTTGACGCGTCAGATACATCATATATCTCAAAGAGACTTTCAAAAATTACAAAATACAAAGAAAATATGAACAAGGGTAACCTGCTAGTTTTTAGCCTAAAAGCGTTCTATTATCGTGCATTAGATGGTGACTTGGAACCGTTTAAAGATTTTAAGGCTCTGTTGGAAGAAATAGTAAAGGAAAGAATTGCCGCCGGAAAAAGCCACGAAGTGATTGTTGTAGCTGACTGCGCTGACAACCTATCTCGGCGCAAAAAATTTGATGAGTGCATCCATGTTGAGAGGTGGTGGCAAAATACCCATTTTGAATGGCTAAGGAATAATCAAAAGATTACAGTTGTCTGCCCTCATCCAAATTTGATATTAACACAGAATAGTTACAAACGCCAAATCTCAAATCAGCACAGTTTAATCCTTACAGCACTGACAAAGTGAGATAGAATTGACAGAGCAAAATAAAAAATCAATTCTTGTAGTTGATGACGAGCGTGACATTGCCATTATTATCAAAATAGCCCTACAAAGAAGTGGTTGGGCTGTAAAGGAATTTACAGACCCTATTTTGGCGTTGCAGCACTTTGAGCAGCATTCAACAGAGTATGATTCAATCTTATCAGACATTAGAATGCCCGGCATGAACGGGTTTGACTTGGTAAGAAAGATCAAAGCCATAAAGCCAGATGTCAAGATTTTTCTAATGACTTCCTTAGAGATTAGCAGGTCCGAGCTAAAGAGAGTGTTGCCGTCAGTCAAGATAGACGGACTTATAGAAAAGCCGGCACCGATGCGGATGCTGGTTTTACTGATAGAAAAAGGGACGGCGACAAAGAAAAGAAGTTACCATAGCTTTGAAGTAGATGATGACGATGCTGCATGGCTAGACTTTGCATAGTGAACGCCATTATGGGCCATTATTTGGCAGAATAGGAGGCCCTGCTTTCTTAGCAAAACAATAATCTGCCAGCTCTTGAACGGATATCTTGGCAATAGTTATTTCCTGACACATAGACAACCCATCTCTCCTCTTTATCCCATGCTTGAACTTGTAGGGCCGTTCAACCTAAAATATTCTCTCTAGCAATTCCAAAAATCTGCGAATCAGGCCAGAATCAAGAACTACTTTACCTTGTCTTGTCCAAGCATATTCATTCTCCCTGATCATCCGACCATGCTTTGGCTCTTCTACTGCAAGCTTGTAAACAGCATATTCTAAAAGCCATCTGAAGGGCTCTATTAGATCATAAACCAGAGCCTGAAACGAAGTGTCCATTTTGTGAAAGAAGCCATAGTAAGGATCAAGCCCGCAGCCATAAACAAACTTTGCAATTTCAGCTGCCAAAACAGAATAACCATAGTTTAGCAGCGCGTTAATGACATCCGAAGTATAACGGTTGCCGGTTCTTATGCCACCCCCATTTCGTGAATTAAACCCATAGTTTGGACTAAAAAGTGAGGTATAATAGCGGAAATAAAGCTGCCTAGCTCCCGCCTCTATTCTCAACAAGTCACGCTTGTCTTTTTGCAGATCAAATTTTTCCTTGTACCGCAACAGTCCCTTAACGCATTGACCCAACTCCTCTTTTTCTAGCGACTTGTAGAATTGAATCTGCCTTTCCAACTTTACATGCAAGGTCTGCTTTTGCAGGTATAGCACTTTTTCAGGATTTCTAAAAGTGTCATACTGACCAATCCTGTACTTTGTTGCAGTGTCGCTAACCATAACCCGGCTCATATTACAGACAAGGTTACCAAATGAATCCAGCAAGATTACGTTAATGTTGTGATCGGTAAGCAGTTCTATAGCGTCAGTTGAAATATAGCCCTTGCCGGCTATTACTATTCGTTCATAAGGAATTTGAGTAACAAACCACTCTTCCTTTTCAGCCACACCCGTAAACGGATCAGTACCATCTTTCAAGCAAACGCGGTTGGCCTTGAGGCTAATAGAGCAGCCGTAACCTCGCAGCAACTTCACATTGTAATGATTCTTCTTACCCTTGAGCCTCATTGCCTACGTTATGATAGGGCAGTTATTACCAAGCTTCAAGCACTTTCCAACAAATCATAACGTACGATATAATCTAGTAATAACGAAAAAGCGGCACGAAACTGAGCACGAAGAGGGGGATTACCTTTTTTATAGACAGAGAGTGAATTTCGGACTCTTAATTGAAGTTTAGATGAAGACAGGCATCAAAAGTTAAAGCAGTGATGCGGAAGGTGGATGTATTATCTCCACCGCCAAACAATATCTCCACCTCGAGACCCTAAACCTACGCTCAAATTAGCATAAGTGGGTGTATCGGAGATGTCGGAGGTAATTTTCCGAGTGTATCTAGTAAAGGATAGTATGAACAGGCTAATGCTAAGTCATGATCTATAAAATGTTAAATCTTCTATTCTGACTTTGTCTTTTATACTCATGAAAAACTCTACTATATCATCTTTGTACTTTTGATGCTCTTCATCGAGCCCTTGCTGCAGAATAGCATCACCGTTTCCGTCAATCTCTAGACCAATTTGTGTCATAGCCCGCAATAGTGAGCTGTGGAATGCCATGGGAGCTGAGGGCGGAGGAGCGTTAGATGGCCAGCTATGTGGCAGAGGCACGATTGGTGCGAACAATACAAAACTACCAACACAGATATTATTATCATACCAGAAGATTTCCTTAAGATTATCTAACTAATATAGGTGGCGTAATGAACATCAACTTTATCTTCTCTTTAATCGAAAAGGTCACACCCATTTGTTAAAAAAGTGCTTTACAAAACAGACTTGTTTAACAAAGCCGCCCGAGGCACAAGGGCTAATTACTACTACCATCAACCGCGTTTGCAATAGAACTTCAAAAATAATTAGACATGCTTATTACTAGCGATATGAGGCTGAAACATAGGTCATAAAATTCTGGCAATCTAAAAGGCACCAGCGGCACCAATCATCAATTCCTGAGTTCGAAGGGTCAGCGCAGATATGCTCCAAAATCCTTTAACACTATAGGGCCTTCGAATGCCAACTTTGTAATTGCTAGCTCCACTTCGCACGATGCTGCCTCTGCGTCTATATCGTGTCTTTTGCAGAAACATTTTCGTTACCTGCGATTAGAACCAGACGCCGGTACGCGCTTGTCAACCTATCATGCAGGATTCCCAGTTCTAGTGCTAGATTATCCCTCTCCTGCTCCATCAGCAGTTGCTTGTCATGTTCGTATGCCTGCGATAGTGCCACATTCATTAACTAGTGTCACATGTTGAAAGCAAATTTATGCCCGACACACACGCTATTATTTGTATAGTAATATAGTCGTGATAGACTGCAAAATAATTTTCGCGTTTCCTGTAAGGGGAAACAAACAAAACTCCCTCCATTTTTTATCCGTAGTGAAATGTATCTTTCGCCTTCTTAGAACAGGATAAATAACTGGACTAACAACTACACACAACAAATGCGTTAACAGTATTGATATGCTCGTATATACTAAGCATTGGCACTAGATAAAGAGCTTAGTATTATTATTATCAATATCGAGGTTCTTAGGATCATATCAATAGATCTTCATATGAAGTAAACTCAATTGCCATAATGATACAAATAATAAAAAAGAAGCAAGACATTATCTACAAGAGACGGTTCCTATAAGATAGAATATGAGCATCTACTATACTCTGCCGATAAGACCCTGCACTGCGAATTAGGGCTGTCCACGGATTTCTCCATTGGGATTTTGTTCTGTATGAATATTGACATATAGCGTACCGTTGCCCCCAGCAGCTGCTAGATCAGATAGCTGTTTGCCAGCCAATGGTCCTTCAAGTTTATCAGCTGTAATTGTGCCAGTTTCTGATACTTCATTCATAGGAGAATCATATTTGAACAATGTAACTACCACCGGCCCATTTTCACCTTGTTTGCCAAGATGTATATGTCCTGCTGTAACACCTTGTATGTTTGTGGCATTTACACTATATGCTACAGAGTCTTCTCCTGGTATGAATTCGGCTACACCTGTTGCTTCCGTCTGGACTGCTGGAACCTCTTCACTACCTGATAGGTTCATTACAATTTTTTGTGGCCCTTGTGCATATACTGAGTTTGTTGAGACAGCTGTCGTTGCTACTACTACTCCTGCTGTTGTCGCTATCGTCACTACAATAGCTATCGTTGCTACTGTCATTTTGATAGACATTATCATCATATGTCGTATTGTATAGTATTATATAAGAATTTGACAAGTCAATTCAGATTGCATAATGAACTCAACAATATTCTAGTTAACTAACGACTCATGTAATGATTAAAGGTATAGCAAAATGAAACATTGCCTTCAGGTTCCCTTTCTGATAATTCTCAGACGTGTCATTATCCTTCAAGTGTTTATAGAATTCTTTTAGCAGTAAAGAGTTGACCTTGTTTGAAACAGCGTTTTCGACTTTTGCAAGCACGGTATCAAGTCGTATAGGCATATGGCTATAGCTTCAGCCTCCTTCTTACTACAGAAGCATTGGCAGCGACGACTGCATCATCATCTCCTCTTGCTTTCGCCGACTGTTTCTCATTACATCGCTCAAACTTATCCCGGACTATCAAGGCGGCTTCTGTGTATACCACTATTTCTTTCGGTTCTCCAGTATAAGAACCCGTTAGTAAAGCGGGTTCGGAGGGATTCGGACCCTCGACATTTTAACCCAGAATAACTTCTTTCTGACTGGTTAAGAGCCAGACGCTCTACCTGGCTGAGCTACGAACCCGCAGAAATTTTGCTGGAACAAGCGGTATTTAAATCAAACTAGAGAAGAGGCTTTTTGTCCGAGAATTAGGAATTATATGCGGCTTCTTCTTCTTCTTTCGTTTCCACAAACAATCAAATCAATTAATTCTTTTGAACAAAAGCTGGCACAGCTGCTATAAATGAACAATAATTATTATTATTATTATTTTTTGATGTTCCACTGGAAACGCGCGCGCACACATATACGTGCATGCATATATACGTTTGACAAAAAAATACACACACACCCACACAGAAAAGTGAGATGAAAAAGGGAGTTGCTTATGATGAAGCCTTTGCAGTCGTCTGCTGCTGGTGCTGCTGGATTATCGTGACGATTGCGTCAGAGACCGAGCAGTTCAGGCGCTCCTTTTCTTTCAAGATGTGCCTGTAGGCGTCCAGCGTGATGTAGACAGGTATCGAGCCGGTGCCTTCAAGCAGCGCCTTAACGCGGTAGAGACCGTTTTCCATTCCGCGCTCGGCTATCTTTTTGAGCTTGACCTTGTCCATAAAGCTGCCAAGTGGGCCCATGGGCATATCGTACTCGACTGTCATGCCAGTCTTGCTCTTCTTCTCGCCCAGATCCTCGAACTCGACTGTTATCTGCCATGACTTGAACGGGCCTTCAATCATCTTGGCAACTATCTTGCGCATCGGAACATAGTCGATGGTTTCGCAGTCCCATTCCAGCTTTTTGCCATCAAAATCGCCGCTTATCCTAAAGACCGTGCCAACCCCAAAGCCGTTCTTGACCTCTATCGGGATGACGCTCAGGCCCATATTCTCGGGGAACTGGTCTGCCATGTGCTCCGGCCTTGCAAAATAAGTGAACACTTCACTTACCGGAGCATTGATTTCTATGCTCTTGTGAATAACGGTCATCGGGGAAGAAAGCCGGAGAACTGAATTTAAAGGTTTTGAAAAGGTGAAAAGGAAGGGAGCTGGCTGACCGGCTTACGCCGCCAGCGGGTTGGTCTTCACTATCTCGTCGAGACACTTGATGATGTCTTGCTTGGTGACAGGTATCGGGTTGTTGTCAAGGTGTCCACGGTCAGGCATGATGACGTCTGCTGCCTGGTCGAGCGGCTGCTTTAGCTTCAGCGGCTCGAACTTGAATTTCTGCGCGATTTCTTTGAAGCGCTTGTAGTAGATAGACTTGTTGAACTTGTGCGCAACAGTGGTGCAGGACGATAGCGCGTAGCCGTGTGGCACGCCTTCGTTGGAAAAAGCGTAGGACAGCGCGTGCCCGAGGGTGGTTGACGAGTTGCCAAAGCCAATGCCCGAGAGCATGGCGCCGTATGGCAGCAGGTGGTGCTTGTCGTTCATAATGGCGTCGTACAGTATGTCAAATGCCTCCTTGCAAAAGAACTTTGTAAAGGGGTTGCCAAGCTTGCTGTCATAGCCCTCCGATGCCTGAGCAGCCGCGTCGCACGCCGAGTTCCGTAGGATGTTGAATGGAGTGCCGGGCAAAAAGTACGGGTCGACTATGGCGGCGTCGGCCAGGAAAGCCTCATCCTGCAGGAGCTTTTTCTTGTGGTCAAAGCTAATGACTGCATAGGTGGTCATCTCGGCGCCAGTGCCAAAAGTCGTCGGGATCAGGATCTTGGGAATTCCTGTCATCTTGCCAAGGTACTTGCAGACGTCCATCGAGCTTCCGCCGCCAAGGCCAATGTAGCACGAGATGTTCTCGCTCTCGTACTGCTTCTTTATCGCTTCGACGGTCTCGATGGCCGGGTCTGGCGTCACCTTGTCGTACAGCTCGTAGTTCTTGATCCCTATGTAATCCAACCACTTGTTGTAAATGTCTGGAGTGGTTGTGGTAATAACAAGAGCATTCTTCGGATACGGGAATTCTTTAGCCGCGTTTTCGCCGAACATTATCTTTTTTGGCATCATTACTTTCCAAGCCATGATGTATATGGGTCGCCCTCTAGGTGTTTTATGTTTTACTGGGTCGCCTCAATAATAATAATAATAATTGCTATACCTGTTCTTTCAACTGGCTTGCCAGCTTGTGCTTTTCAAGCCGCATAAGGTAGACGATGCCAATGACTACGAACCCCTCGACTGCCTTGGCAAGAATTCCTGCCACGTCTACGTCTTCCGGCCTATTGTTTGGCGAAAGAGGCGGCGGAAATATTACCGCATAGGCGTACAGCCCCAGCAAGACTGCCGTGCCTACCAGTCCGAACAGGTTCACTGCCACTGTCTTGCGATAGTGGTCATGCGGCCTGGTCCTGCCTGTCGTGGAGGCCACGAGTGTGAGCATCGTATAGAGTATGCCGTACGTCACCTGCATGCCTCCAGCAACAATCAGGAATATGCTGTACTCGATGCGGAGCGAGGCGTGGCCAGAGTAAACTGCAAAGTGCACAAGGCCGCCAGCTATGGCGGCAAAGGTCACGATGTATCGCACAGTGTCTCCCGGCGCGGCGACGAACTGGCCGCTCTTTTTCCTGCTCCAATAGGTTAGGCCCAGTACCAATCCGAAAATACCTAGGGGCACAAAGACCGCGCTTGCGATGGTCGAGACGTAGATCGTGCCAAAGCCTTCCGACACTGCAGCATTGAAAATGAGCCGTTCGCAGTTGCAGCTGGCAACGCTGCTAAGCGTGCCCCTTGGCGGATCGATCGCGTTAGTGTTCACCAGCCCGTCTGCGATGCTGAGCACCACCTGGTAGCTGCCGGATTGCGGAAAGGTGTAAAAGACTTCAAAGTCGCCTATATCCTGCTTTGTCCACGGCCAAGCCTGCAGCCGCTCGCCGGTGGACGCGTAGACCTCTGCCATCGTCTCGATATCATAAGTATCGCGCCCGTCTCTGTCCTGCACGCTGAACATGATAGCGATTGGCTGCCCCGGCGCCGCATAGTCCGGCTCAAGCTGCATGTAGACATAGTAGGGACCGACTCCGTCTCCTCTGGCGTTATAATGCGCAAAGTGGTCAAAATGCGCATACGCCGCAGGTACTGCAGCAGCCATCAAAAGCAGCAGAGCCGCCATCAGGATCAGGGCGTTCATGAGAATAATTCGCGCTCCGCCCGTATATTACTGTGCCTTGGTGGGCAGCGCCTTTTTCTTGCCTTCAAGCCGGAAGGCGTACATCGTAGTCATCAGAACCGTCGAAAAGAGCACGATCCCAAGACCAAGGTGGATGGTCACCAGAATAGCATGGAGCCGCTCCACTATTACAAGTGCGCCAAGCGTTATCTGGCCAATGACTGCAGCACTGGCGATAATGGCGGCTATCTTCATGCTCTTTGGAGCCTGCCTGGATCTGAGCGTAAAGGCCGTCATGGCGAGGACGAGCAGGCTGGTTGTTACTGCGACGGACCTGTGGATGTATTCTATGATAAAGTTTTCATGCGGCAGAAGACCCTGCGGGCAGAGCGGCCAGTCGGGGCACGTGAGGCCCTGACCAGATGCGCTTACGTACCCACCCATAAAGATGAGTGTAAAAAGGACGGCAAGAGTGGAAAAAGAGAGGGCTTTTAGTAGCATTTTTTTTGCTACTACTCTACTTGGAGCTTGCCTGTCATGTATGGATGTACCAAGCAGTAATAGTCGTATTGGCCGGCATTGATGTTGGAAGTTTTAAGGCTGAACGTTGCTCCTGGGTCCATTATGCCGCTATCAAACGCGCTGGCTGACTCTGGATCAGTGGGTCCTGTGCCGCTTGTAACTGTGTGGGGAACAGTGTCCTGGTTTACCACGTTGACTGCGTCGCCCTTGGTTAAAGTGAGAGGGTCGGGGTCATAGTCTGGACTGCCCTGTACTGACGCGCCTTCAAGTATGTTGAGGGTCGGTCCGCCACCAGCGGCAGCTCCACCTCCTCCTCCGGTAGTAGTAGCATTTCCTCCTGGAGCGGCGCCACCCTCTTCAGCCGCAGCGGTAATTGTGAGCGCGCTCGTCATATACGGGTGGACAGTGCAGTAGTAGTCTATAGTGTCGCCTTCGCTCACGTCAGTTAATTCAACAGGATCGGAACTTTCGCCGCCGTTAACGATGCCGGTATCAAACAGCGCGGCCGATTCGGGGTCGTCGGGTCCTTTGCCTGATGTTGCGGTGTGCGGCACTGTGTCTTGGTTGTCCCAGACTATTTTGTTGTCAAGCGGGACTTCAGCTGCATCCGGATCGTAATCTGGAGCTCCCTGCGTGGCTGCGCCTTGTAGTATTGCAATAGTCGTCGTGCCAGCTTCAGCGGGCGGCGTCGTCTGCCCCCCCTCGGTTGGCGGCGTTGGCTGCCGAATCTGAGTCACCGGCGGCGGGTTGGCAAACATGGCATCAAAGAACGGTATCAATATAGCTGCCCCAATTGCAAGTGTGACCACCATTATGACAAGTCCCTTGCCCATACGCCTTCCAGAAGTCATGATTATCGGCTCTTTTGCGTGCCCGTGTTCGTCGTGGCTCATCTTTTCGTACTGCCTCCTCTTCTAGTGGTGAGGCTCGCGCCTTGTATAGTCGTAGTACTGTTCGCCTACCTTGAACGGGTCTTCCATATTCGCTGGCTTGCCCCTTATGGCGCTTGCTATCATGTTCCATATGAATATGCCAGCTCCCGCCGCGGTTATCCATGCGCCTACCGTCGATATCTGATTCAGTATTATGAGGGGCTCCACAGGCACATAGTCGAACACACGCCTTGGCTGGCCGTAGAGGCCGAGTATGTGCTGGGTCAGGAATATTAGCGACACACCCACGAACATGAGCCAGAACTGAACCAACGCAGCTCTTTCGCTGTACATCCTTCCTGTTATGAACGGAAAGAGGTAGTACAGGAAGCCGATGAAGCCAAAGGTAACCATGCCCATGACGAACAGGTGGAAGTGGCCTACGACCCAGTAGCTGTCGTGCGTGAGAAAGTCCAGCGGCATGGCAGTGTTGACGATGCCTCCTGCTCCTGCGTAGAAGAACAGGATTATGCCTCCTACTGTAAAGCTCATTGGAGCGGCAAACTTGATCCTTCCGCCCCACATTGTTGCCACCCAGTTAAAGATGTGCATGGCGGAAGCCGGAACCGCTGCTAGGGTTCCTACCATAAAAACCGTCTTTTCTGTAAAGCTCATGCCTGTCGCAAACATGTGGTGCGCCCATGAAGCAAATCCCACTATGGCAAGCAATACGAACGCCGTAACTCCAGAAGAGTAGCTAAATATCGGCTTTCTAGAGAATTTGGGTATAATCTCGTATGCCGTGCCTACCGCAGGTATCAGGAATATGTACACCTCTGGATGGAATGTGAACCAGAACAGATGCTGGTATGCTATAGGATCTCCTCCCATTGCAGGGTTGAAAAAGCCGGATACTCCAAGCCTGTCTGTGTAAAGCATTATCAGCGCCGCGGCAAATGTTGGCATTGCCACGATTATCATGAGCGAAGTTACAAGCGTTGCCCAGACAAACAGCGGAACCTTCATGAGCGGGAGATCCGGGTGCTTCATCCTGAGGATCGTGACTACAAAGTTGATTGCGCCAAGAACTGATGAAATGCCCAGAATCTTGAGGCCGAAAATCCACATCTCTGCTGCAGGGCCGGGCGCCCTGATGATAGAGTATGGAGGATAAGCATTCCAAGTCGTGTCTGAAAAGCCAAGCCAGACAAGTGCCATGCCCACTGGAATCATCCAGAACGCGACTGCGTTGAGCTTAGGCCATGCCATGTCTTTGTACCTGACCATGATGGGTATCAGGTAGTTGCCGATGCCGGATGCAAATGGGATAAGCCATAGGAACAGCATATTGGTGCCGTGCACCGTAAATATCCTGTGGAAAGTGTTAGAGTCTGGAATTATGCCTTGGTTGCCGGGGTAGAATAACTCTGAACGGATCCCAATTGCCAGCGCGCCGCCTATGATAAAGGCAGTCACCGACAAATAGATGTACAGGAGTCCGATATCCGTGTGATGGGTTGAAAAAAGTATTTCCCACATTGGACGGGG
>DATCWI010000028.1:0-5949 GCA_036566425.1 Nitrososphaera sp. | reverse complement strand
TACCATTTTTTTTCTTCAATGTTTGCAGCACATGTCTGGCTGCTGCAGAGGGATTTCCCATGTCATGGAAGGAATCGAAGAAGGTTACCAAGTCATAATCGTCGCCAGGATAGTCGGTAGAGCCTGCTACTTCAAATGTTATGTTCTTCAAGCCTTCTTTTTCTGCTTCCTTTCTTGCACGTTCAATTGAGGGTTTGTGATAATCAAATCCTATGATTCGTGAGTTAGGATATGCTTTTGCCATTAGAATTGTTGATATCCCGTGACCGCATCCAACATCTGCTACCTTTGTGCCTCCTCTCCTAAGCTTTTCTTCAACACCTTCTAGCGCTGGAATCCAGCTTGTTGTTATGTTTGCAATGTAGTAAGGTTTGAAGGACCTCTCTGTTCCTTCATAGAGATAATGATGATGGTCACCCCATCCAAGACCCTTTCCAGTTCGAAAAGCATCAATGATTTTCTCTTGGTCTTTGTAAAGTCCTGCTAATACCTGGTAGAAGCCTGCTATGTATGCTGGGTTATTCTCATCTGTCAGCGCTAAAGCCTGTTCTTCTGGGAGCGTGTATGATTCAGTATCAGAATCGTATGTCACAAAACCTCCAGCAGCTTGAGCGGCTAGCCATTCCCGCATCATTCGAGGATGTGTGCCTGTCTTTCTTGCTAGCTCTTCTGGTGTCAACGCGCCTGCTCCCGCCATTGCTTTGAACAATCCAAGCTTGTCACCTACAAAATTAAGCAATGAACCCATTGAAGCTCCCCATTCGTTCCCGACCTTTTCAACAAATTCATTCAGCTTCTTCTCATCAACTACCATTATTGTTATGTGAACCTCCTTCGAAGCTCTTCATGCAATGAATGACATAATCATAATTATTTAAGTGGTTTTCCAGATTCAATCCCTAAGTTTCCAATTCATAATATCAGAACTAGATGTATGAGAAAGGATAGGGTACAGCATTAGTGTTGCTGTTGAATTTGTCCTACACCTACCAAAATTGAACTCAATTTAATGCCGTTGTTGTACAACAAGAAAAAGTGGACCGGGTGGGATTTGAACCCACGACCTCAGCAATGCCGACTCATATATTTTACGTTGCTGGCTAGGATGCTGCCGCCGATGACGGAAGCACCACAAGCTGTCCTCTCATAGTCTGAGGATGGTACATGCAATAGTATTGGAATATTCCTTCTTGGTCAGCTGTAAAGGTTGCATTTCCCATTTCTCCTGGTGCAGTGTCTATGTTTACACTATAAGGCGGGGTATCGATTATGAATGCATGTCTTTCTACTTCTTCCTCCGTTCCTTCTGCCTCTTCTTCCTCCGTTCCTTCTGCCTCGGTCTCTGCAATGTTGAATAAGTTTACCGTCACACTGTCACCTCTATTAGCTAAAATCACAGGGAGAGAATAGATGTAATGGTCCATTCCTGCTGGCAATCCTTCTAGTTCTGTGTTAAAGAGAAAGAACGTCTTGTTATTTGAAGCAGAGGCGGTTGTCTGATTTGTTGTTGATGTCGCTGTAGATGCAGGAGTATTGTCTTGCTGCGCTGCCGCTTGTTGTTGTCCTGATGGAAATGCCGTAAATATGCTCGTTGTGATTCCAAGGGTAAAAATAGCGGCTATTGCTGCGACTACAAATAGGCTTACAAGTCGTGGATAGAACATCATGGACAATAATATCTGAGTTTATCTATAAGAATATCCAGACGAATCCCAAGTCTGAGTCTCAAACTTGGGATTAACGACCACGGCTAATCGCCGTTAACAGTATTAATGTTCAGGATTGGGGCTTGCCACCACCGCGAGTCCTCTTCACGTAAATGTCAAAAAAGCCCCCTGCAAGCTCATCTAAGGTCAATTTTTCAATTTTTGGATGCATGCTTTATCAGGCACTGACCAAGAGCCATCTTGTAAGTTGACTGATTCTTGCCGTGATGTATCAGCCCACACAAATAAACAGTTGAAGTACGAGTAGATAGCAAGCGTTGATGTGGTTCCTATGAGAAAAGTAATTCATAAATTCTTTCATTGAGAGCTCAAAACAATACCGTATTCTACCAGATTGATAAAAGTGGACCGGGTGGGATTTGAACCCACGACCTCGGCCAGCTTTGTTTTTAAAAGATATCGCTATTAAAGCCGGACTCATCAAGCCTATCCACGCCAGCTGCTCTCTTGGTTCCCTTCAGGCAGTTGATGATTAAAACTAATAATAAGATATTCATGGCCTTGCAGGAGGAAGTCATTCATGAGTCATAAAGGGTCATTTGTTAGAGGATAGCAATATCTTTTCGAATAGATGCACATCTATATGAAAAAATTCCATCAAAAAATCATTTTTGCTCCATAGTCATTTCCTTGCGATATAGTAATAGTTCAATATATCCCCTTCAACCTGCTTTACTTCAATTAGATGAGAGAACCCTGCTTCCCTTAGCTTTTGTTCTGCTTTTTGTTTGCCCCATACAGTACCAAGACCTTCGCCATTGTAAGCAAGGGAAACAGTCATGCAATGCATAGTAGAAAAAGTATAGAGAGTCGGAGCAAGAGGATTATTCATGTTTTCATGTACATGACTTGAAGCAGCAATATCTTGCATTAGAAAGACGCCGCCTTTGCGAAGGGCATTGTAGATTTCTTTTAGCACTTTGGTAGGTTGTGCTTGGTCGTGTATTGTATCAAATGCAGTTATCAAATCATATTTTTCATGCTCATTAATTGTTGTGGCATCTTTAATCTCAAATTTTGCATTTGTCAAGTGCCATTCTTTTGCTTCATGCCTTGCAGATTCTATGCCTTCTGTTGATATGTCATATCCCATAAAGTTGCTCTTTGGATATGCCCTTGCCATAATATTGATAGCTCTTCCTCTGCCACAGCCTACATCAAGGATAGCTATTCCCGACTTTAATCTGTCTTCAAACCCATCTACAAGTGGAAGAATGTTGTTGACCAATCTTGCATCAAATATGCGCGCTGTTTCTTCAGCTTGCAGTTCTTGGAAGCGTGGATATGCAGAATAAGGAATTCCACCGCCATTATGAAAGCATTCAATTATTTTTTGTTCGACTTCCCCCATCAAGGCAATATATTGAGTAAATACTGCAATGTTGTCTAATCCTGCTTCACGTGTAAGAAAGGCTGCGTGCTCTGCAGGCAAATGATATTTTTGTTTAGAGGGGTCATATCCAACGATATTTCCTGTGACCATTGCTCCAAGCCATTCTCTGACATAGCGTTCATTAAGATTTGCAGCACTGGCTATTTCCTCGCTGGTTGATGGAGGTAATTTTGACATGACATCAAATAGGCGGGTTTGATGACCTATACTTATCATAAGGCTGATAGTACCGCCATTTAGGATATCAAGCATCTTTGCAGTAAATGCTTCAGCTTTCCTATTGTCAAACTCAGCTTGTTTATTTGAACCAGCAAGAGAAGAAGATAATGAAGAGGATGACTTATTGTCATTATTATGATGTTCTTGTTTCTCTTCAGAAGCCATGGGATTGGCAACTCTGGATTAGATATTTAAGTATGATGTAATAATTTGACTCCCTACTCGTAGAAACCCAACAACCTCAATCAAAATCAATGCAAATTTGCTACCATAGAAGTTGTGCTTTTATTGAATGCTTGAGAAATTGCTGCTGAATTCATCCGACAATCGCTGAAAACACACTCATCCAATACCGTACTTGTACCGCAGAAAATAATGGACCGTGTGGGATTTGAACCCACGACCTCAGCCAGTTTTCTTTAATGACAACTAAAAATCCTACTAGATGGGCAGGTGACTGCAATAACTACTCTTACATTTCCTACTTAAGGAAGTCTTTTATCTATTGTATTCGCCCTTGGTGCTGAGATGCATCGTATCAATAAGAAAAATAATAGCCATGTCATTGCCGCCGCATCGGTAGCAACCCTCCTCACCTTTGCTATAGTGGCTGCAGCTGTATCAAACATAGCGAATACTATCATCCCAGCATCAGCGACTACCACAACTACAACAACCACTAGCAATGATACTACGACAACAACATCTCCATCGGAAATAGACCTATCTCCAGAACCAGTCTACCAAGAACAACAAACACTTGTAAGTGAGAATCCAATAAATCAGACCCATACCCAGTTTACATTTTCTGGAAATGGTACTCTGAATTTGCCAAATGGCACAGAGCCTATCAGTATCACCAGCACTGGAAGCGTAATAGCAGCAATGGATGGCACTGCAGTCGGAGAAGAAGTGTTAACTACAGAAGATGGAACTGAGAGTGCAATTGCAAAATTCTACTCTATAGGTCGTTTTAACATGGAAGACGGTAGCGGCAAGAGCATCCTAATAGCATTGGTTCATACAAATTCAACAGGTCAGCTAGCCCCACTTAATGGGGCAATTGTGGCAGGTGAGGTCGAATTTCTCCCCGTTGGAACCAGCTTGATAACGTTGTGGGAGTGGCAGAGTGGTATACCATTACCGACCAGCACCGGTACTACTACTGCTATGGAAGCACCTCCTCAAACGAACACAACAACTATGACGACGACAAATGCTACTACCACTGCTATTGCTGACACCAATGCAACAACATCAACAGCACCTGAGGAGCAAGGAGAAGGAGAACAACAGCAATGTCAGTTAGAGATAAGGACGAATGGAGATACCTTCGGGTTAGGAGAATCAGTCACAATTACTGTGACAAATGGCGGTGACGAAGCTCTAGAGTTTTCTAATAGCATACTAGGCTTAGAAATAGAAAATCAGGATACTGGCGAAGCCTATCCGCTATATTCAGCACAAGCGATAATTACATTAGAGCCCGGAGAATCGAGAACCTCTGAACTCAGCTATGAGGTACTAGTTAGTGAAATTGGCACTGGCTTAATCGAGGCTAGCGTCAGCAGCGACGAGGGATGCTTGGCTAGTACTACTTTTACATTGGCTTAAAGTAGTAGCAGTACTAATTGAAGAGCCTGATAGACAGAAAGGCCCTGGAATAAATGTCGCATGAGGGAGGAAGAGCTAGAATTTTTTTACTAATAATACTGTTTCTTGTCCTCTTCTTCTTTCTCCTACCATCTTTTTATTGTTAGGAATAATGCTTGAGAGTTACAGAAGTATTGAGAGAGACTTCTTCGAGGATGTAATAGCTAGCCTTCTTGGTTGCTAAGAGTAAACTGCCTACTGAATTTGTCCTACACTTATTCAAAGTGAGCTCAAAACAATACCGTAGTTGTACAATAGGAAAAAGTGGACCGGGTGGATGGATTTGAACCCACGACCTCAGCAAGCACATAAAAAGTTTGAAGTATATTGATATTTAATACGCCATTATAGCGATTCTAATCCCTGCTAGGACATTCTCGATAAAATCATGCACTACATTATGTTTACTATTGCCTTTGTTTTTCCTTAGAAAGACTGCTGTACAATTCTAGAACTGCTTGATTCACTTAGGTAGACGAGATTCAAGACTGCAAAGACCATACACAGGTCTTATGTATGATGATGTTCATGCTCCATTGGTTAAGATGTCATCATCGCCCAACAAGCAACAACTGTCAGTAGCTGTAGTTACAGGAAGCTCAAGTGGAATAGGACTCGCAACTTCTCTTGCACTATCAAAAAATGGCTATCTTACCTATGCCACAATGCGCAACCTAGCTAAGCGAGATTCCATACAATCAGTCGCTGACAAACAACACTTGTCCATCAGAGTAGTGCAACTAGATGTTACAGACGAAAATTCAATCAATGATGCAATACAATCGATATTATCTGAGTCGGGAAGGATTGACTTGCTTGTAAATAATGCAGGTTATGGGTTGACAGGAGCCTTTGAGGATATAGGGATAGACGAGATAAAGGCATTATATGAGACTAATGTGTTTGGGGTGATTCGAGTAACCCAGGCGGTTCTTCCAATCATGAGGAAACAAAGGT
>DATCWI010000023.1:0-5350 GCA_036566425.1 Nitrososphaera sp. | reverse complement strand
AAGCTCTTGTGACAGCCTAGAGATTACCTGCTCTGACTCCTCTGCCAGATTCATGGCCTTGACCATGTCGCCCTTTTTAGCTCCGCGCAGGGTCAGAGAAAAGTCGAGGATCTGGTTTGAATTTACGTTCCGCAGTCTGTTAAACTCGTTCAAAATTTCATAATCTTCATCCTCCAACAGACCTTCCGATCTGAGGAGATCGATCAGCTGCTTGAATTTTCTGTGTATAGTGGTATGCTGTGACCCGGAAGCGATCTGCTTGTACAAGGAGTTAAGTTTCTGCTCCAGGTACTCGTGTGCAAGAAGGATTGCTTCGAGCTGCAACCCTTGCTCAAAGACCTGCTTGGCATGGGAAATCACGTCCTCTATCAGGCCTATCCTGTGGCCGTCGTCGACGTATTTGTATGACATGGCGGCATCATATATGTGTGCATCAAGTCGGTATATTAGAGATTGTTATTGCCGCACGACGAGAAAAGTCAATCTGCTTTGTCCGGCGCCCCACCTGACGCCCAATCCCTCTTGTAGACTTCGTTTCGCAGTTTCTGCCCTTTGAAAATGTGGAAGTAGGCGTGCTTTACCTTGCTCTGCCATTCAAGTTCCGCCTGTATCCACAGGTTTTCAAACATGGAATAATAGGTAAACACGGTTGATTCGCTATTGGAATACGTTGACAAGCCTGTTGCTGCAGAAAAAGTATTCTTGGAATCATCTCCAACTTCCGCTGCCAGCGAATAGGTCTGGTCGATTATGAACGTAGTTATCTTGCTCCTGACAGACTTTTCTATAAAGGCGACGTTGATGCGATCATGCTTTTGCTTGATTCTCTGCTTGGACGCATCCTTCATTGATTCATCATCGATCTTGACCAGCACTCTGACGCCGACGCCACGGCTGCTGGCCTCTCCTAGCAAATCCAGTATGCCATCGTTTTCAGCTCTATAGAAGGAATTGATAGTAGAGAAGAGTACCAAGATTTCGTAGGCCGAAGAGCGTACAAGCTCCTTTGCAAGATATAGCATGCGGGAAGGCTCTCTGATCGTCTCGATGAATTCGCTCCGAATCCCTCTCTCAATTCCTGAGATCTTTTCTTTCGCGGGGATCGCCCTACTCACAAGATTTTCAAGCAGGTATTGCTGCATCCTGATAAACTGCGGGTGTTTGGATAAGAGAACCCGGTGAAGTTGCTCTCCCCTCTGGCCTGTTTCTTCCTCTGCTGCAAGATACACATATGCAGAGTCATCGATAATGTAAAAGCTGCTGCCAGCAATAATCCCCTCTGCATGGTAAAGGTCGGCATATTTCAATAGTTGCTTGGAGGCTGCCAGGTTGTCTATAGTGATGTTGGCTATAATGCGCAGCCTCAACTCCTTTTTCTTTCCCGGGCCCGTCAGGAATTCCATCAATTCTTTTGTTTGTGACGATGATCCAAGCTCAGGAAGAGGGTCGAGGCAGCAATCAATCTTCTTCGACGCGCTTGATAAAAGGCGCCACAAAAGGGGATCGTAGCTGTTCTGGTTGTCGGTTACTGCTACGAACAACATTTCTTCCCGATTTGCGTTATTGTCGTGTTTATCGAGATTGTTGTTGTTATTATTATTAGCAGGGTGATGATCTCGAACCAAGCTGGTGTCGTCTTGCTATCCTTTACCATCTTCAGGATATAAAGCCACTCACAAACGATACGCCAGTTCTAGCACACATCATCATATTGTCTTTCTCATATCTGCAACCATATTCTGTAACAGGAAGTCTTATATTCGCTAAATCGAGTTGTTAAGTCATGCCAGTTTTTCTCGACGTGCACAAGGTGCCTTTCAGCGAATCAAACATGAAAGAACTCTGCATGTCTCCGCCGGACGAATTCGGGGTCAGCCATGTCAATCTCCTTTACAACAAAGACACTGATGTTTGCTTTTGCTTGCTTGAAGGTCCTGACATGGATGCCATCGAAAAACACCATGCAAAGGCCAATATCAAATGTGAATGGATCACTGAGGTTACTCTGGTAAGGCCGTTCAAGCCTCCAACAACAACAGCAACCTGATTCTGTTTTCACATCGTAAAGCTTTATGTCTGCTTATGGCAATAGCAGCCTGGCTGAATGAGTCTCGCAATAACCGAGTCTCTAAAGGGCGCGCTGGGCGAATTATACTAGAAGGAAGGCTGCGACCAGAAGAGCTGTGCATACATTTCGCTTAAAAGCATCACAATGACAACAATAGCAGCGGGTTCAAAGAGGACAACATCCTGGTTTTCAAGAAGGGATTCCATAGGATAAACATCAAGATACTAGAGTCGATTATCCCGGAGATTAAGAAGACATACAGACCCACCACCAATAATAACAATTTTACGTAAAAGACGTGCTGGCTCCGCCAAGGAAAATCGAGATGGAATAGGACGTCAGGTCCGGGCATGAATGGCTCGACGAGCTTGACGACCTAAAAGACCAAGAAGAATATGATGTTGCGTATTAGTAGCCATTATTTCTAACAAGATTGCTGGATAATGACCCTAAAGGGACACAAAACCTACTGCAATGTAAAGCTGCGAAGGTGCTAGGCTATGAGAGAAATCCTCTGATCGTTTCAATCGTGGTTTTCTCATTTGGCAAGAACGCATGTACTTCGGGAATAAGCACCGAATTCCTGTATTCTTGCAACCCCGATATTGATGCCATTGCGCTTGCTATAGGCACATGGCCATCTCCATGCTGGCCGGAATCATATGGAATGGAAAATCCACGCTGCATGACATAAGTGGTCTTGCGCTGTGCTATGGAAACATGAAAATTCGTTTGATACTTTATTGCATCACAAGTTATCTTGTCCGTGCCGCAAATGACAAGAATGTCGTGATCTTTGTTTCCAGGCAGTTCCTGTCCAAGCTCTTTCTTAAATTCCATCGCTTTTCTAACATTAGTTTGCATATCCTGTGCTTTGAATGCCCAGTCGTTTCTTAGATATGTCTCATCTACGCCATAAGTTGGTTTATCATCTGCAAATAACATGGGTCTATTGTTCAAGTAAGACTCGTCAGGCAGAAGTTCATATATTGAAGGAAATTTGACGAATAATTCTTTTCGTCTTTGGTAGAGGGTTTTTCTTGAATCAATATCTGTTGTGTCATGCGATCGCCAATGGGCTGTTGGGACGTATGGATAAATAGAACTCATAAATTGTTGACTATTTATTTGTGGATGAAGTACAAAGTACGCCAGAGGGCTGCCAAAGTGAGGGCAAGCAATATATGCTACACGTTTTATTGGCGCTCCGTATTTGTACGCTACACGTGTAATAATCCCTCCCATTGAATGGTTAATGATGTCAACGCCATCGTCATATTTGCCTTCAATTTTTTCTTCAATGAATCTTGCCAATAGCTGACCAGAAACACTGTTAGATTGCCTCCAATCGTAAGGAAAGATCCAAAAGTTAGTGTTGGGTTTGTAGCCCCATGCTAGGATTTCTCTTACAAGACCGTCATAGGCCATTGGGACCAGGCTAGTAGCCACAACTGGAACGTCGTCATCTGCCTTGAGACGAATCTTGGTCTCAAGATATTGAAATACTCTATCTAGTTTGTCCCTTATGAAAAATTCATGTGGCATCAGAGGCCAAAAATGTTCCAAATAGCCATTATCTTTTTTAATTGCAAGTCTTGAGGTCCTGATGCCGGGGACAAATATCAGTGGTCTTTTTGGATTCATAAGATCAATCTCTTTTGACTTATTTGATATATGCGTTCAGCAATACCCTTCTATCACATCACTGCATTTTTTGCAAGTAGAGAGAGAGATCGTATCAAGCAATAGAACCATGTCAGGAAATAAACCCCTAGCCTGTGAGAAACAACAACATCTTCTCTTCATAGCTTGTCCAATCCACGTAGCTTTCAGCTTTACGACCGCGTCAGATTTCTACGCACAAAGAGGGGGGATTCTATTTTTATAGACAAGGAGTATACAATCTAGATAACCAAGTATGAGTACTGGGATGTTGGAACAAAACCTATCTTTCTAATTAGAATGCTTGAATGATTGCCCTAGAAAGAGTATGACTTGCCTTCTTCCACGACAGTAATGTTTCTCGTTGCCCTGACATACAGTTCGGAATGTTCCGTATGAATTGGAAATGGCATCTTTGCATCTATTGTTTTTACAATTTCGAACAAGTTCCTTCCCTTTTCATGTCCTGAGCAATGTATCAGGTGGCGTGCTCTAGCCAGATGGCTGAGCACTTCCATCTTCCTCTCTGCAGTAGAGAACGATATATGTCCCAAAAAGGCAGCACCCCTAACACTGCATCGTCCTATGTTACACCAGATGGCAAATGGGATTTTTCTTCAACCCGTGGCTATTGTTACACTGCTGCCATGTCGCAACCCATGGCCAGCTGCCAGTATCGATGTAGTTTTGTCATCGTACCGTCAATAAAATGTCATTTTTCTGTCACTGCCGGGAAATTTTAAAAAAATGTCTGTCTCATGCAGCTCGATCTTATCTGACATTCTTTCGACTGACAGGAACTTGACATCTGACAAAAATCTGACATTATTATTCGATCGAACTGGCGACGGTTCAATAATTTTTGGCCCGAACGTACACGCCGGAGAAGAATCTCCGGAAAAAGTATGCGGACATATCTGCTAACAGAGCTTTTTGGGGCGCTATCAATATACAACCCTTGTCAATAAAAATACAGTCCCCCCGTTTTGTGCTAGGAAACATGACGCGGGACTTAATTTTTCTCCCCTTCTGCTTTGTTTCGATTCGTCTTTTTAAAGTAACATCCGTCACTGTTTCTAATTAATAAGGCTCCCCTTGGGGAGTAACTCCTTTTAAGACATTTACCGTAGGCATTAGTGATAGCATATGAACCCCGTAATCCATTTTGAAATGCCGGCGGAAGACAGAAAGCGTATGGCTCACTTTTATGAGAAAGTGTTTGGCTGGAAAACTCAGCAGCTGGGCGAAGATATGGGAAATTATGTCTTGGCTACTACAACAGAATCTGATGAAAATGGTCGCCCAAAAAAGCCGGGTGCAATAAACGGAGGCTTCTTCCAGAAAACTGATGATAAACCGGCTCAATACCCCTCAGTGGTGCTTGCGGTAGAAGACATCGAGAAGCATTCAAAGAAAGTTGAGGAGGCAGAAGGGAAAGTGCTCGGAGAGCCATGGGATGTACCGGGAGTCGGCCTTTATGTGTCATTTCTTGATACAGAAGGCAACAGAGTAGGCATGATTCAACCGGCTATATAGAATCCTAGTTACCCCAGAAAAACATAACCACGCCATATACTTTCTCAGCAGTCCCGTGCACAACCAAGAACGGACGGGCATACG
>DATCWI010000041.1:0-12593 GCA_036566425.1 Nitrososphaera sp. | reverse complement strand
CAACGATGATGATAACTATATTGAAACAGGGCTCTCTGCTAATATAGTAAAGCATGCATCTAAAGTTGTCAAGGTCTTGGGTGTTTTCAGATTCTGTTTTATGAAGCTCAAGTTTTTTGAGAGAAGAAGCAGAAAGACTACCTGTACTTGATGCACCTATAATTCCAATATTTTATAGTCGTATACTTGACTAACTATTTGCTTCTATCGAGTACTGTCAATTGTGGATATTGCTGCTCACTGATGCTATGGCAAATAAAAATATTGATTGTTGCAATATTTGAAACTTAAAATTGAATAGGCTATCTGTCTATCCATATGGATCTAAAGCAATGGTGTCAGCTCGACGAGCAGATCTACATTGCAGAAATGGATGAGCGATATAAACAACACGCAGGGCTCTGCTATAACGAACGCATAATAGAGCGACTAGCAGAGATGAGGACTATTAGCGCAGAGACATTTGTCAACTTCTTTTCGCAGCCAAGAGAGTTAGTTCTAAGCTCGCTCGAGAACATTGCAGATTCATCAACAAAAAAGCTTGAGCTCAAGTTATACAATTTACGCAACGAAAAGATTATTTCTTCGCGTTATAATGTTCGTAGAACTGCAGTTAATTGGAGCACGTGGCGTCAATTCAATAGTATGGAGAAAGATCCAAAAAGGCGCAAGCATGTCTTTGATGAATTCATTTCAAAGACAAAGTATATTTCGCCTGTTATTAAGGAGCGGTTTGACCAGATGAATAGAATTTACCGACAGTACTCGGACAACAAACTAACTCCTTTAGACGGCTACCTCAAAAACGAAAAGATCTCTTACACTCATTTGGTAGATTTTGTTAAGTCTATGGGGCGGCAAGCAAGAAAACCCTTTCAAGAAGCGCTTCAATCTATCTCGAAGAAGGTGCTTGGGAGGAGCGCAGAATATTATGATGACTTCTACTTCTTCCGTAACAGAGTATATGCCGATCTTGAGAAGGAATTTGCTAGAGTAAGTCCTCCCGAGCAAGTCAGACGCACTCTTGCAACAATGCAATTTGATCTATCTTCAATCCAAATTGACATGGAACAGCGGAAAAATAAGTACCCCTCGCCTATATGCTTCTTTGTGCAGGTACCAAATGATGTTCGAGTGTTGTACAAAAGTGAAAGCCCATATTTTGACCTGCAAGGATGCTACCACGAAATGGGACATGCAGTGCATGCCTCTTCAATAGACGCACATGCAGTATATTGGAATCGCTACAGTTTCTCAATGGGGATAGCCGAGATATTCTCAATATTCCTCGAGCGGCTTACAAAGAAAAGGAAATATTTATCCTCTCTTGGAGTTAAGAATAATGCTGTTCTTGAAGAGATTGAGGCAAGAAACAACTTCATGGATCTATTTTTTGTCACCTTCTATACTGCTAATTCCCTAATGAAAGCTGAGTTTTGGCACGACAAACTGTCAATGGAAAAGGCAAGCGACGTGTATGCAAGACTGATAAAAGAATATACAGGCTTTGAAATACCAGGCGAATATTGGATGCTACACCACATATTGCCAGATGCAGTGATGTATGTTCCAAGCTATCTAATTGCTGCAGTTCGCGCTGTTGAGCTTGATCATCATCTACAGAGTAAGTTTGGAGATGAATGGTGGACTCAAGTAGAAGCAGGGAAGTATATTCGAGAGATAATGCAGCCAGGAGCTGCAATAAACCTGTCGAGATTCTCTAGGCTTGATAGTAGCCTGTTTATGAGAGAATTAGTGGATATTAGCAGAGTGTAAGTATGAGTCTATGCTATACCTCGTCTCCTAAGGAAATGCGGCATATTTTGCAGTGGGAAAGAAACTATAGTCCATAGGAAGTTAACTATTGCAAATAAGTAAGTGGTTCAAGCTTCGTCTTGTCAAAATGAACTACAACCCGAATGACCAATAGATATATTATTCTCTCCTAATTTGAAATTTGTTATTTTTACATGATACTGCGGACAACAAGTAATATGCAGGCTACTACTACTACTATTCCAAATTTATTATGCTATGGCAGTCTCTATAATTATCGGTAACGGTACCAACAAATTTCTTTAACCTCAGTATATACTGCATGTGATAATTTGACTAGGTGATAGTCATTGCGTTTGACATGAGATTTTCCTTGTACGTTAGTTCTCACTTCTTAAGCGTAAACAATGGCTATCGTAGGCGTTGATTAGAAGACTACACCTACTTCCGCCTTTTCTTCCTTTGTCAGGGCCCGGTAGCCGTTCTCATCGATAATGACGACGTTAATGTTGTCACCTGTTCCGGCATTTCTTCTAATAGCAGCCGCTATGGCCTGCATGGCTATCTTATAGGCATCATTTACGCTCATGTCATCCTTGTACTCGGATTCCAGATAACCATATGCAACAGGAGAACCACTGCCAGTAGAGATGAATTTCTCTGTAGTCATTGAACCAAACAGATCGATATTGTAGATCTGGCCACCTTCTTTTCTTGTCCAGCCTGCCATTATTATTTGGACATAGTATGGGAAAAATCGCTGGTTGAAAAGCACATTCGAGCATAGCCTTGCTGCAGATTTAATTGGCATCAGCTCCTTATTCTGAAGCCTATAAAGGTTAGAATTGTAACGCATGGTGTCAACAAGATTCTGTGCATCTGCTACCCCTCCAGCTATAGTCATTGCAAGATGACGGTCGACCTTTTGGATCTTCATGACATGCCTGTCGGCGATAAAGAAGCCTGCGCTTGCTCGCGTATCCGCAGCCAGTACAACGCCATCCTTGCATATCAGCGCACATGTAGTGGTTCCCTTCTTTATCTGGTCTGCAATATAATCAGGATATCTTTTGTCGTGAGGGTACATCTATGAAATTGAGTAGGCCCACCTGATTTAAAACTATCTGCCCGTTTCCCTCTCAGTCTGTTTATTTTATATTCCTGTTATACGATAATTTTTCCCTAGTTAGCTTGCAGCCAAAGACAATATTTGAGAAGATCTGGGACAGTCATATAGTATATGAAAAAACGAGGGAAAAGGACGGTCAATCTTTGTTATATATAGATCGGCATCTTGTTCACGAAGTGACATCGCCTCAGGCTTTCGACGGCCTTCGGATGAATAAAAGACGCGTCAGGCGACCAGATCTGACTTTTGCGACTATGGATCACAATGTCCCGACAAGCGACAGATCGCTTCCAATTGTAGACCAAATATCATCAATCCAGATCCAGACACTTGCCCAAAACTGCAAGCAGTTTGGTATAACTCTATTTGATATGCATAGCCCAGAGCAGGGGATTGTGCATATCATTGGACCGGAGCTTGGGCTAACTCTGCCAGGTACCACCATCGTATGCGGCGACAGTCATACCTCGACCCATGGTGCCTTCGGTGCCTTTGCACTTGGGATTGGAACAAGTGACGTAGAGCATGTTCTTGCCACCCAGACATTATGGATGGACAGGCCTCAGACATTTGCAATAAATATCGAAGGAAGACGAAAAAACTCGCATGCCATCACTGCTAAGGATATCATACTCTACATAATCCGGACTATTGGCACTGCTGGCGGTAGCAGTACAGTGCTTGAGTACCGCGGCGAAACAATATCTGATCTTTCTATGGACAACCGGATGACGATATGCAACATGTCCATAGAGGCAGGTGCAAGGGCTGGCGTCATTGCACCTGACGAAAAAACATTTGACTTTATCCGAGGTAGACGCTACGCACCCAAGTCTGAACAGTTTGAGAAGGCAATAGAACACTGGATGGCTCTGAGGACGGATCCAAATGCAAAGTTTGACAAGTCTATCACCTTCAATGTCAGTAGACTTGCACCACAGGTCACCTGGGGGACGAATCCAGGAATGGTGGCAGACATTACTGATACTGTGCCACACCCAGATCAATTTTCAAAGGGAAATGAGAATGAATACAAATCTGCGGCTCGTGCACTTCAATACATGGCATTAGAGCCAGGAACTCCAATTACAGACATAAATCTTGACAGAGTATTTATTGGATCCTGCACGAACTCGCGACTTGAGGATTTGCTGGAGGCTTCAGTTGTGATAAAGGGAAGGAAGGTCTCACCTAGAGTACGTGCAATGGTGGTCCCTGGCTCCCAACAGGTTAAGGCGGCTGCAGAGCGACTTGGGCTTGACAGAGTTTTTAAGGAAGCCGGATTTGAATGGCGCGAATCGGGATGCAGTATGTGCCTTGGTATGAACCCCGATATACTTGCACCCGGAGAGCGATGTGCAAGTACTTCAAACCGCAACTTTGAAGGAAGACAGGGAGCGGGAGGAAGGACACATCTTGTTAGCCCTATTATGGCAGCTGCAGCAGCAATCAAAGGTCACTTTGTAGATATAAGAGAGTGGCTCTAAGTGGAACCTTTTATAATGCTCAGAAGTAAGGCGACGCCACTTGACAGGGTAAATGTCGATACAGACCAGATAGTGCCAAAGCAGTTTTTGAAGCTAGTTAATAGAAGTGGTTTTGGCAAGTATCTGTTTTACGATTGGCGCTTTGATATGGGCGGCAAGCCAAGGGCTGACTTTGTGCTAAACAACCCAAAATACTCTAATAGGCAGATTCTGCTTACACGTGATAACTTTGGCAGTGGCAGTTCAAGAGAGCACGCAGTCTGGGCAATAGCTGACTATGGGTTTAAAGCGATAATTGCACCATCTTTTGCAGATATCTTTTACAACAATTGCCTTAAGAACGGAGTACTGCCTGTAAGGCTTCCCAGTTATGAAGTAGACTCTTTGTTCAGTGACGACGATCTTTACATTGAGATTGATTTGGCAAAACAGTCAGTTACAGCTGGCGGTTCACACACTACTCATTTTGAGATAGATAACTTCCACAAGAAACTCCTACTTGAAGGCTTGGACAGCATTGGGCTCACGTTGAAGCTCGAAGACTATATTTCAAGATATGAAAGACAGAAGCAGATGTTTGCTTTGCAGGGCAACTAACAAGATTTTTATCCAAACTCCATAAAGGGAAAATGAGGGCAGTTGGCTGGCATTGTTGCTATCTATAGCTACGGCTCGAATACCCAGAATAATATCATTTACTACCTTGCTCATTCAATGAGGAGGTTACAACACAGAGGCAAGGCCTACTGGAAGATGATAGTAGGCGAAGCTACAGCTGGAGCAGAAGGATCTCTTCCTGCGGATGAAACAATCCTGCGCATTGCACAAAAGCAAAAGCTTCATGGAAATAATGGTATTGGCTATCTCTCGAAGAGGCCACCTCCCTTTCCCAGCATGAACACCACCTGGGTTGCATTTGATGGCTTTTTTGTAGATACTGAAAAACTACATCTGCATCCATTTATTGGTTCTGCAAGGGACTCTGATTCGCTTTTCAAGATCTATCATATTTTCACCCAACTCTTAGTCTTTGAGAAAAGACCTGAGCGGGCGGCCGAATTTCTAGATCGGCATCTTAGGGGGAACCTGATGATCAAGGTGGGCGACGAGATTTACATATACCGAGACAGTACCGGATTCAAGCCTCTTGTTAGTGCAACCAATCGAGACAAGACTCTAAATATCATAGCATCTGAAAACTCACTTAGGACTTCACTTATCAACATGGAATTTGCAGATGTCAAGCCGGGCCAACTATTGAAGATCGATAAAAACGGCGGGCTTAAAGTCCTCACAAATGAGTCTAGGGTAAGGTTGATGATGGATCCCTTTGAGTTCATAAGGGAGTCAAATGTAGTAGCGACTGTCAATGGCAAAAGCATATACCAGATTCGTAAGAATATCGGTAAGGAGCAGGCCAACTTTTTGTCTAAAGAGTTGGATGTAGACTCGGCCTTCGCAGAGCCTGATTATACTCGCCCAATGACTCTGGGCTTTAGCTTTGAATATCAGAAACATTCAAAGATGTTTGAGCTGGCGGAAGGTGTGATTAAGGATCGATATGACGACGCTGATCACATGATCGACTTTTCTGAGCAGGTGAGCAAGAACAAGTTACTCACCACTGGCAGGTCACTTAAATTTGTCATCCAAAATCTAGTAGCGGGAAAGAAGATAGCTACAGTACAGGGCACAATTCAGACAGGCAGCACAACCCGGGAGACAATATATTATCTAAAGAATAACGGGGCAAAGCGTATCGACGTAGTGGTAAGCTATGTGCCAACAGTGGATGGAAGGCAGGTTGGATTGTATACACAAAACCGCGACCTCATCGCAAATAAGTACATAGGCAAGGTGTCAACTATTAATGAGCTTAATCAAAACATTGCCCAAGAGCTAGGCGCAGATTCTTTATATTACAACTCGCCTGCTATTCTAGCAAAAGGCATTGGAGTCGCAGAAAACGACCTGTGGTTTCCAGAGTGGGTCAGGTTCATTGATTATAAATGAGATCTAATATTATTTCTGCTGCAGAATTCAGCGCATCTCACAACATCGATATGTGTGTATATTTTTGGAAGCAGAATATTCAAATCTCTGCATTTTCTTGTCATAAAGAAAATAGAACGCAAGTAGTGGCATCGGGAAGCCTAGATCCGCATATTAGCTAATTCTCCTCTTTAGAAGAATATGCGATAGGCAGTAGAATAATCTTTTCGTTGTCAATTCTTAAAGAAATTTTTGCTCATAAACATTATAGCATTGATCAAAAAGCAGTATCGGCATAATCTTATGCACTGATCGTGACAGCATGTCCTTCATGAGACTGTCCTGTATAAAATGTGTGTGTAAATCACCCGCAATCCGTAGTGCTAGCTAGTCTATGTTCCTCAATTGCTCAACTTTTCTCACTATGCATGGAATATCTTTATCATAAAAAGATCGTGTTCAATATCAAACAGAACAGCAAAGTATATGCTTTGTTTTGGTTTGAGCACATATGTTGCAATTAAACGGCCTAGAGCAACTTTTCTGCCTCGCTTAGGGAATCTACCCTTACTGGCCAACTGAAATTTTTGTTCCATGGTTGGTTGAATAGTATTGCCGACTTGGGCGAGACAATGTCTATTAGGTTCTTTGGTGCATCGTCTATCAATATATCAAAAGGGTAGTTGGCCTTAGGCACTGCGTCATAGATGAACAATAATTCGTCTGCGTATATGCGATAGAAATCGAGCCATTTAGATACATAGGGCGCTGTAGGTCTCTCCCGCTTTGTGATTATAGATAATCTGTAGCCTTTGCGGTGAATACGTTTTGTCACTTCGCCAATCTTGGGTTCTGTCGGCGGTATTTCACGCCAGCGGTACTTCCATACATATGTGAAATATCGGTAGACCTGGTTAGGTGTTATCGGCAGTATTGTAGGAATATCCCATTTGGCGATCTCTTTCTTTGTGATATGTGTTTTGTTTCGTTTATTGTACTCGTCCGTCCAGATAAGCATTACATCGGCAAGGACGGAATCGACGTCAATAGCTACCGTTTTGACTGCCTCAGTCACCTTTGACCTTATTTCCTCTGCATCCGTGGTCAACGTAACTGGCAGTATTTAATGAGTATTTATATAATATCAACGATTTTAACTTTCTCTATCAGGTGTAATGATCATCTCAACGTTATTGAAGACAAGAAGCACAATAAAAAATATAATTTTCGAATAAAAAAGTTATAAAAATTGATTGATACCTCTTTTAAGTGCCGCTTATTATCTTACTATATGTATGATTAGTTTGCAATAATGCTAAGGAGAGTTATTCTTCAAGCAATATGCAGAGAATGATGTATGAATGCATCCTATGACTCTGACAGAGAGAAATTCAATTTAGCTGATAAAGAAAAAAACACTGTCGAGTTTGATATTCGAACTGAAGAAATTTATTTTGCAGATCAATCTAATGGTTATTATTGCGTCTGTTTTGTAGACATGGTAGGTTCCACTCAGATCACGGCTAAAATTGCAGATGGTAACAAGATAAAGAAGTACTATGAAATATTTCTCAATGCCATGGCTGCGTTAGCAAAGAACTTTGGTGCCAGAGTGATCAAAAATATAGGAGATGCTTTGCTCTTCTATTTTCCAGATACATCTGATAGTGAGAATATGATTGCATTCAAAGAGGTTCTTGAATGCTGTACTGCAATTATAGCAGCTCATGAATTTATCAATATAAGACTTGAAGCAGAAGCATTACCTCCTGTCAGCTATAGAATTAGCGCCGATTATGGAAGAATTGAGGTTGCTACAACAGTTACATCAGGAGCAGAAGACTTGTTTGGTCCTACTGTTAACATGTGTGCAAAGATAAATTCTCAGGCAGAACCAAATGGGATTGTAATAGGTGGAGATTTGCATGAAATTATGAAACGCTTTTCGTTTAAAGAATATTCTTTTGACCAAATTGGAAAGAAACATCCTATTGGGGTAAGATACTCCTATCCCGTATACTCGGTAGTGAGAAAGGATGCAATGCCAGCTAGGGATAACGCATTGAATGTTTTCAAGAGAGAAACCTCAAAACCTAGGTTAGGAGAAGTGACATTATCTGCCTATACTCGTAAAACCTTGCAACCAAGAGAGGATACTGTTTCCAATTCTTATACCAAACAAACAAATCCTCGTCCTACTGTTATGCTAGTAGATGATGAACCTGATATCCTTGCAATCTTTAAATCCTATTTGACTTCTGAGGGCTACCAAGTTGAAGCTTTTTCTGATTCTTATATGGCATTGCAATCCTTTGCGAGATCCGAACCTCAGCATTATAATCTATTAGTTCTTGATATTAGAATGCCAACGATAAATGGATTACAGCTGTATCAGAGATTGAAAGCTGTTGATCCCTACATCAGGGTTATCTTCTTGTCTGCTCTTGAAGCAACGGATGAGCTGGTGAGCATACTGGAAGGAGTAAAGACTGCAGATGTCATAAGAAAACCTATTGACAGAAAGCATTTCATCCAGAAGGTAAAAGCGACTATTGAGTCTTCACATTCTGGCACAAATAACTGACTTATATACAAACATGCTATCAGACTCCGTGGAGCGACTATTTTTTGGTCAATATCTGCAAATCATAAAACACGATTTTACTTTAATTTTATTAGGTAGACAAAAGCTGATTACAAATTGACTTTTTTCATTTGCGAATTGTTGATATTAATCTATTCTTAATAAAGGGATTTTGCGAACTTCTCTTCTTTTTATAATATTTATACACCTGATTTTTTTATACTTAAAAACTATAGAATTAGTTTATCTATTATACCTAGAGCTAAGAGTATAAGACTATTAAAAAAGCTCCTCGTGTAGAAGATAACAATCTATATGTTGTGCAGATCGTGCGGTCAAGAGTTAGACTCAGTCAGGACGTGTGCCATGTGCAAAGAGACTGTACAGTGGAAGTGTTTTGCATGTAACAAGGAAGGAGATAGTTCAATTCATGTTCATGCTGGTACTATATCAGCGTCTTTGCCTAGTGGAAGAATTTCAGAAACCTAAGAAGACTGCTTAATTCCTATGAATGAGCTTTGGCATTAAAAGAAAGGAGCATTACTTAAAGGATATAATGCCTCAAGATAGTATCTTTAATGGACCGCGCCGGTAGAGGTGTGGGGAAACACACAGGCATTTTTCGCTATTCAACATGTTGATTTAATCCCCACCTAGACCGCACTTTTTCTTCTAGACGGAGGAAGATTGCTCTATCAAATAAAAGGCCAATTGCAAAGATTGTAATCATGACAGCGATTATTTGGCTCATGTCGTTGAACTCTCTTCCAACTGCAAGTATATACCCCAATCCAGCAAGAGTGGTTATCAGCATCTCAGCACCAATTAGTGCATGCCATGCAAATGACCATGCTTGCCTCATACCTCCTATCAGAGATGGTGTGGCTGCAGGAATCATTACATGTCTAAAAAGGGCAAAGCCATGAGCACCCATGTTCTTTGATGCCCTGATATAGATGGGAGGTACATTTCTAATTGCACCGTAGGTTGATATCATCACTGAAAACACGGATGCCATTACAACCACAAACAATATGCCAAAGTCATTAAAGCCAATGAGCAGTATAGCGAATGGAATCCATGCAATACTTGGAAATGTCAAGAGCCCCACGGCGAATGAGCTCATGGTTTTGCCAAAGCCTTGGAATTTTACCATTGCAAGACCAACTACCCCACCTACTGCTATAGATATTGCAAATCCAGCTACAAGTCGCCATAATGTCGTAGCAATTCCTATGACAAGAGAATTATTTGTTATCAATTCGCTGATAGAAATTGCAACTTGTGCAGGGGGTGGTAGTAACGTCTTTGGCCATATCTCGAGAAGAGTCACGAGTTGCCACAAACCCACAAACACAGCCAGGAAAAGTGCAACGTTTGCTACATCTGTTATATCGAAGCGATGTTTCTTGCTGTTGTCATTTCTCAGAGTACTTCCTTTTTCAGCAGCTAAGCTAGTAGTACTAGAGATAGCTACAGAATTATCATTATCATTTTCTCTTAGCAATCTGCAAATCACTTTCAAATTCTTTCAGAATTTGTTTCTTTATTTCGTATAGCTCAGGACTTTCTGGGTCTCTGGGTCGTGGTATGTCGATTCGAAATTCTTTCTTGATGTTCTTTAGCACTGATGACAGAATTATTACTCTATCTCCAAGAAGTACTGCTTCATTGATGTTATGAGTGACAAATAGGATGGTCTTGCCTGTTGTCTTGTGAATGCCTACCAGCTCATCGTGAAGCAATTCCCGAGTCTGTACGTCTAGCGCAGCAAATGGTTCGTCCATAAGTAGAACCTGTGGTTCCATGGCGAGGGCACGAGCTATTGCCACTCTCTGCTTCATCCCCCCAGATAACTGGTGTACAAGGGACTCAGAAAATTTTGATAATCCCACCATTTCTATATACTTGTCAGCGACTTGGCGCCTTCTATCCTTATGTACTTTTGCGATTCTTAGCCCAAACTCTACGTTCTCTTGTACATTCAGCCATGGAAACAGAGCGCTTTCCTGAAATATCATTATCCTGTTGGTTGATGAGGCCTTATTGCTGTCTTCGGCAACTCCTCTAACAAGTAGATTCCCTGAGTCCGGTCTATCAAGTCCTGCAATTATATTGAGCAGCGAGCTCTTTCCACAGCCAGAGGGCCCTACAATAGTCACGAATTCTCCTTCTCTTATTCTTAGGTCTACTCCGTTGAGAACATCGTGTGTAAAAGTCCTTAAACTGTTTGTTGACTGAGTCAAGACTTGTTGTTGTTGTTGTTGTTGCTGCTTCCTACTAATACGATCATAATTGGCAATTTTGCTGCTGACATTGTTCTTGTTATTTTTGTAATCAAATGATTTGTATACATCCTTGACATGAAGGATTGGAATCAAATCAAGAGTCTCTTCTCTTTGTTGTTCTCGTTGCTCTTGATTGCTGCTGTTGTTGATTTTGTTCGTGTATGGAGATGTCTCTATCACTGCCATTGAGGCATCAATACACAAGTGAGAAAATATAATGTAATTCAAAGATGCAAGATTTGCTCCTTTGAGGCAGTTTTAGCACATTGATACGCGAAATCTGCCAAGTAATCTACAAGATGACCCCAATATCAATTCAATTTCAATTCATCTCCTGTGAAATGAACCTACTACCGCATCAAGGACATAACTTCAAGAAATATCCTCTGAACATCCAAAGAATGCTCTATTTCCCATCAACGAGCGAATGATCCTTAACTATGCAATTTCTGGTAGTCCCCTATCTTTGAGCACTTCATTCAAAATCTTTAGATCATATATTCTAGATAAGTCAGGCTTTGTTTCGCCCAAGAAGCCGATGTTAAACGCATCATCTGCAGACTTGAACAGTGATTCTTTTATCGGATCAAAAGTCAACTCGAGCCTTGACATTCCTTCCCTGTATTCGTCTTCTGGGATCATCTTACCCGTAAGCTTGTCAAGCTCCTTATTGAACATCTGAAGAGCCTCATCAGGGTTGTCGTTTATCCAGTTTGTTTCATCAATATGAGCCTCAAGTAGTTTCTTTATTACATCTGGATTCTCTTCAAGATAGTCAGTTCTTGCAATGATGTGCGCAGAGACAAATTGACCGTCTTGCCACAAGTCACGCTCATCCACTAATACTTTGGCATTTGTTTCTTTGATTAGCTTGGCTCCCCATGGTTCTGGAACCCATGCACCGTCAATATCCTTTTGCGTCATCATTGATACTATATCTGCAGTCCTTGCAGGGATTATCTCCACATTTCCACCCTTGTCCTTGGTATTGTAGCCATTGTCAAGCAAGTAATTCCTGAGCGCTACGTCTTGTGTATTGCCAAGTTGTGGGGATGAGAATTTCTTATTGGCAAGGTCCTGAGGGGAATTAATCCCTGAATCATTTCTTACAACAAATACTGCGCCGCCACTTGCAGCTCCGGAGATGACTCTTAGTGCTTCTCCATTTGACTGTACATACCCATTGATTGCAGGGTTTGGCCCAATGTATGTAACATCAATCTGATTTGCAAATAGTGCTTCTATCGCTGATGGACCTGCATTGAATATTTGCGTCGTGACTTGTACATTGTCACCAAGAGCTCTCTGAAAGTCTCCGTTACCAAGTCCTATGACTG
>DATCWI010000101.1:0-12169 GCA_036566425.1 Nitrososphaera sp. | reverse complement strand
AAATCAACGTAATTGAGGCGCGACGCGCCTATACGATAAAGATAAACCCATCAACTGCGTTAAATGAAGAAAAAAAGGCTTAGCAGCCGTTGTCTCTTACCCAAGGCTCATTAGCGAATTCGCTTGTTGTGCATTGCTCTGTTTCAAGTTTGGCATAACCATTATCCAATAGCTCGTTGTTGAGGTTGCTGGAGGAGCAATATACTACGGCGACGACACCAGAGTTGGATGTAAGCAGCATGTCGTCTTGATCTACCAGTACAGTGCTCCCAAGACAGAGATCTCGAGTAAACTCGGTGGACTCGAGGAACATTTCTTCAGTCCTTGAAGGTGCTCCAGTAAGGGCAAGGTCAACCTTGTATATGGTGCCGTTTACATCCACATAAAGTGTATCTCCGTCCACAATTCGGGTTGCCACACCTTCAAAGCAGCCTGCCGATCCAAGGCATTGTACATCTGACCCAGAATACACATTATCGAGTATCCTACTGAGGGTGTCAGCATCATTAAGGTTGCCCTGAGTATCTTCTTCACTATCGATTGTCGTACTGGAGGTGTCAGGATCATTAAGGTTGCCCTGAGTATTTTCTACAAATTGCCATTCGTTATTACCATCAGGGATTCTCTGCCAAGTACGATCATCATCGCTTCTATCGACAAGTGAAGGTGTCCTGTCCTGGATATTGCCTGTTGCGTTTGCAAGGACTAGGCTTTCGCCCATGTTTGACAGCGGCGAGCTGTCAAGCTCAAGTACATATGTTTCACCTGCTTCAATTACAGCATCTGATGGCAGTTCGATCGTTGGAGACTGGAACAACGGCTTTATCTCAAAATTACTGATGTTGATGTCTACCGCAGTAGGGTTGTATAACTCGATCCACTCCTCCTCGTCATTGCCTTCAGGGTTTAGCTCAACTTCATTTACCAAGGTAGTGTCACCTGCTGTAACAGATGAGGTGTCGTCTGCGCTACCGGTTAAGTCTTCTATTGACTCTAAAGGAAGAGGAAGAGAGTCATCTGTTACCTCCTCTACACTATTTTCTGTGATATTGCCAACAAGATCACCAATATCGCTAACAGTAGTATTGAACAATGCATTTTGGCCAGCTGCAGAGGGAATGCTGCCTATTATTGCTAGCAGCAATAACGCCAAAGCAGTCTCCATGTTTATTGACATTCTATATACTCTCTTAGTAAGAAGAGACGCTTTGGGGAATATTAACAGTTATGAAGGCTATCTCTAGAGTGATATATTACCCTTGAAGCTTTTTGTGCAGATAGATTCTCTTTAATTTGCTTAACCCTGCAACAAGGACAATTACTACTAATACAGCAATTGCTGCCTGCACTGCGGATATGGCTAACCTCTCTCCATGGCCGCCAAACAAGTATACATCTATTGGTGCAATAAAGATAACCAAGAATGCTGCAACAGCAAGTATCATTGCCCACATACCTGTCATGAAAACCGCCAGAATCATAAGTGCCATCTAGATTACTCTACCTGCTGAAGACGAAATACTGGATTGCAATTGATACAAATGCTAAAAGTGACGTAAAGAGTGCAAGCTTGAATATTTGATAACCAATCTCGCTTTCGCCAAGCGGCCTATCCACAACAATCAACCTTACAAGTGTAGCTGGTGCCGTATTATCATTTGTTGCAGCTATCTTGAAGTCGTTTGTCAATGTTGTAGGCCTTGCCTTTACCTCCCTGTGTTCCACTATACGCTTTACACTTGCGAGGAATAAGAATGAGTTCATTACAGCCGGCAAGAGTGCGATTACTCCAATTATTTCAGAACTGCCAGCAATGGCTATTGCACCGTACATTGCTCCAAGTAAAAGTGTACCCGAGTCGCCAGGAAATATCCGGCTTGGGAATTTGTGGTACCTGTAAAATGCAATTGCGGCAAATAACAATGGAAGCGCAGCAAGGAACACTTCGCGGCTGCCAAAAATCGCAATGCTCACCAGGAGTGGGACCATTGCAATTATCAGGAAACCACTTGCTACTCCGTTTAGCACATCAATGGAATTGATAGTGTTACCAGTAATGGGAATAATGACGAATATGAGCGGCACGTATAGTAGAGGTATGTATGCACTACCAAATATTAGATTTAGAGAGTTCCCATACACATCTCCTACATAAATATCAAGAAGGACCAACGGAAGAGCAGCAGCCAACAGCGCCACGGGTTTAAACCAGCCGGGCATCACTCGGCTATCATCTATGTACCCTACGAAAAACGCGACAACTGTTGTTAGAAGTATTGCAAAGACGGCAACGTTCATTGTTAGGATAAAAAGCACGATTTCGGCTGCAGCAATACTGATCATGATGACCGGACCTGCTGGCCGAGGAACTTGAGGCATTTCCGGTTTGTGAGCATCAGGGACTACGCTGCCCTTTGCAACCAGCAACCTGATTGCTGTCGGCGTCACGAGTAACACACCACAGAAGGATATAGCAGATACGGCTGCAGCATATATTAGCAGATTAATGCTGTCCAGCATTTGATATTATTGTCCCAGCCTATTCTTTAACTGATGTTTTAACTTACCTGCCAGAGCTGGCCCTATCTTGGGCACACTTGCAAGCTTGGCCTCTGAAGCTTTTGTTATTGAGGGTACATCAGTAAAGCCTGCTTTATACAGTGCCCTAGCTTTGACTCTTCCAATGCCCTCAAGCGCGACAAGTGGCAGCAACTCCCCCTTCACCCCGTATCTTATCCTACTACGTAGGTTATAAATTTCTGGCATAAGATCCCCTCGACGCAACAATTTGGCCACTTCATAAAGAGAATAGACAAGCCAGTTAGCTATCTCTACTATCCTGTGCATGTCACCTGCCTCAACACCTATTTTGTCGCTCAGCACCTTTTCTGATATCTCTTCTATCCACAAGCATAATGCCCAAAAGCTGCGAGAGCAGTCATATTCGCTTACAGGATACAACAGTTCATTGCCACGATGCTGTATTAGGATGCTTACCTGCTCATAGTCCGTTTTGCGTAATGACAATTTTGGATAGAAGTCAGGGCTGTCTGCTATCACATGCAGAAACCCCAGTGCATGTTTGGTGGTGTCGTCTGCTGTTTGCTCCACTCCTTGGAGAGCATCTCTAAATTTCACTGCAGTAGCTGGATTGATGTACAGGAGCGATGTGCGCCTGCCAAATTCTGTAGCAATATAGCGATTGTTCCTTGACTTGACCAGGTCTTCTCCCTCCAAGTATTCAAGGGCTGATTCGACCTTAAGCTTGACAGTTGCGCTCCGATATTGACGTGCAAAAAGTGTCCTTGAGAAGAGGTCATGTATCTCGGGTTTTTTCATCCCTGGTACAGTTGCGATGTTTGAGAGCAAATGAAACCTGATAGCACTATCGCTTGACAGCTGTGATCGAATCGGCTCTGGGCTCCCAAGGACGTAATGGTCATAAAGATCTTCAGCATCTGCTCCAGACTCACTAACGATTATGGCCTCGCCGGTTGTATCGTATTGCGGTCTGCCGGCTCTGCCACACAGTTGCTTATACTCTAGTACGCTGATAGGCAGATTTCTGCCATACTCAGAGTCGTATCGCAGGATGCTTGCTATCACTACACGTCTTGCTGGCAGATTAACGCCGGCGGCAAGGGTTGGCGTAGCAGTTAGCAATTTGATAACACCTTTTCGAAACGAGTTTTCCACTATCTCCCTACTTGAGGAGGCAAGGCCAGCGTGATGAAATGCTACTCCTCGTGACACAAACTTCGCCAACGTTTTTGTGATCTCGCTGTCATCCCCTCTAGACAGTATTTCATATGATGTCTTGGTTGCCAGTTCTCTTGCTGCTTTGTCTAGACGTTTATAGATACCTTCTGCAGATTTGGCTGCAAGCGAAGCAGCGCGCTTTCTTGTTTCGGCAAATATCAGTGCCTGCCCACCCTCATCAACACAATCAATAGCAATGTCTACGGCAGATGAAATTCCTGAGTTGTTGACTCTAAAAGTGGTGCCGCCTCTCATTTTGATAATGCCATGTTCATAGACTCCTTCCACTAGCTTTGTAGGTCGCCAGTCGCTTTCTACAAGCTCGCAGTCAAGCCAATCAGATATCTCGTCGGAGTTGGCCACAGTAGCAGAAAGTGCCACTATCTGAGATTGCGGATAATGCTTGCGGATTTTGGTAAGCATCATCTCAAGCGTAGCCCCTCTTTCCCTATCGCCTATAAGATGCACTTCATCAGAAACGAAGAGATCTATGTCATCGAGCCACTGTGCATTATGGCGAAAAAGCGTGTCCATCTTTTCATTTGTAAGAACGATGACGTCTGCTCCAGCCAGTTCTTTTCCCGACGAATCATAGTCACCAGTTGCAACCATCACCTTGATCTTTCTGCCAAAATTGAGATTCTCAAGCACTTTCATGTCATCATACTTTTCGCTTGCCAGTGCACGAAGCGGTGTCAGATATACTGCTTTTTTATTCTTTTTCAGAGTGTTGTGGATGGCCATCATCGCAATAAGCGTCTTGCCACTGGCAGTTGGAGTAGTCATGAGCACGCTCTTTCCCTCCAATATGCCACGCTTTAATGCCATCTCCTGAGGCGGATAAAGAGAAGCATAGCCAAGGTGCGAAAGAAGCATTTTGATTGAACTATCGGTTAAAGCCGCAGGCATTTTTAAAACTATAAGCAAGCCGGCTATTTTAAAAATGCATTTACGCCTTAGCCCAAAAGCTAGGCCGTCTTTCAAAAATCTGGCCTTCCCGATTGAACTTTTGAATATATTTTCTTGCTTCTTCTTCAGAGAATTTCCCTGTCTTTACTAGCTCATCAACAAGCACCTTATCTTCTACGTCATTGTTTTCATCACCGGCCAGTCCTCTGAATAGTTCCATGAACATCTTTTCTTTCGAAACCACGCTCTGAGGCTTCCCATATAGTACTCCAAGGTCTGTCTTTCCTGTGTTAACATCGACTCCAGCTGTTCTCATCATCTGGTCTACAAGATAGATAGCACGCTGTGCATCCTCTGCATCTACCATGTCCTTTAACAGCAGTCTTGCACGAGCAGACGCAAGCCTAATCAACCCTTCAAGCTGTCTTGGAGTGACCGTTATCATCCCTTCTGATTCAATCCTTCTCATTTCCATATAATAACTGCGAACGATGTCAATTGCTTCAGGTGTTAATGTTGGCTCGATCTGCTTTGTATATGACAGGTATTTGCTGAAAAGGTCGATGTCAATCGCGGGCCTGGCGGCTTTTTCGGTGTCACGGTGTATTTCCAAAATATGGCTTGCGACACGGTTGTCCTTTTCCTTATCTGGATTATCTCGGACTATGAATATCAAGTCAAACCTTGTCAGCAGAGGGACTGGCAGGTTGACATTTTCTGTTATATTCTTGTATGGATCATATTTGCCATATATAGGATTTGCTGCAGACAGGATTGATGTTCTTGCATTCAGTGTGGCAACAATGCCTCCCTTTGCGACGGAACAAGTCTGCTGTTCCATTACTTCGTGAAGCGCCGACCTGTCTTCGGGCTTTATCTTGTCAAATTCGTCTATGCATACGATTCCCTGATCGCCCAATACAACGGCGCCTGCCTCTAACATCATGATCCCCGACTTATCACGAATAACTGCGGCTGTCAGGCCTGCAGCTGTAGAACCCCTGCCCGAAGTGTATAACCCCCGCGGCGCAATTTTTGCAGTGAATTTCAACATCTCGGATTTTGCCGTACCTGGATCGCCTACTAAAAGCACGTTAATATCGCCTCTTCTGGTTGAGCCATCTTCAAGCTTCTTTGTCACAGAGCCTACAATAAGCAGTAGGATTGCTTCCTTAATGGGTTCATGTCCATAAATGTGGGGAGCAAATGAGGCGATTAGCTTTTCGTAAGCATCAGGCTTACTCGCTATATTTCTTATTTGTCGCTCATCCTCAGTGCTTATCATAATTCTTTCAACAGATCTACTATCCTTGCTTCCTGCCCTGCCGCCAAGATACTCAATGTTATTTCCTTCCATACGAAGCCGGAAAAGGCTGGTCTTGGCCTGTGGAACCAACTGCTCCTGTTCTATTCGAATTATGCCTGTGAGCATGATTCTGTCACCGGGGCGGCATTGATCCACTAGGTCACTCATGACAGTAACTTCAATGTAATGTGGTAGTTGTCCTGCAGGAAGATCCTCTGGTAGCTCCTGCAGCCGCACCATCTGAAAGTCAATAAACAGGCTGCTCTCTGGATCCATTTCCAGTTCTTTTTCAGAGCATGCAGGGCACTTAACTGGCTTTTTCATCACAAGACCTTTGAGCTGCGCTTCTGTGACCGTGCTGCAGTTTGTGCATTTATATGCAATCTTCTTGGCAAGCGGCTTGACCTCTGAGGAGCGCACGACCATGCCAGATATACTCACAAGTTTATTTATCAAATCAGCGTTTATTTCACGTAGCCCCTTTTGCACGGTATAGTTGCCTATCCTGACCCGAATCTTTTCATGGATTTCTTGCTCATAGTCAGGATGTATCTCGCGCAGCACTGAAAGGACTGCTTCGTTGAATGCCTCAAGATATTCATCGGGCTTGTGAGTTATCTCTTTGGCGAGCAGAGGGTTGTAAGAATCAAGATCAATATAATCTACAATAAGAGACTGTGCACCTGAAGCCATCATGTTATTGATCCTCTCAAAATACTTGTAATTGCTATCTCGGTCTTTGAACGCTTTGAGAAACTTTTCCAAATTGTTTGCAAGAGCTGCTGCGGTCTGCTGCTCAGACAAACTTCTTTAGCACTCCCTTTTTGAATTTAGTCGAAATCTTGTGTATTAGGATGTACAGCTCCTTTTCTTCCGCAGATAGTTTGCCTTCAAGTTCGGGAGAGAGTGATGAAGCGGCAGCCAGCTTGACTATTTTTTCAAGTCTAGAGGCTACAAATGTATTTAGGGAAACGACGAGATTTTCCCTCTCTCGCTCCTTCAAACCTTCGAGGTAATCGTTGACTCTGACGTAAAAGTCGACATCAACACCCGAGAGGTCATGAGGTTTTGCAATGCGCTCTCGGTTCATAGTTCGTGATACGTAGCCAGTAGCATCATTTGATTGAATTTCGACTATGCCCTGCTCGACAAGAATCTTAGCAATCCAACGGGGAACAGAAGACATATCACCTTCTTTTGCATCGATCACAAGGTTGCCAACGCTCATCTTAGCATCCTCTTTATAGGTCACTCTGACCTCTTCGAGCATGAACCCGAGCTGGTAAATACTTTGGATAGTTTCAATCTTTGGCTCCAGGTGGAGGATGCTGACCATGGGGGAGAGCTATTTAGAACATAGTACTTATTATATATCATATCAGCACAGCTTTTCTAAAGCTAGTAGCTAGCTTCTAGCTGTCTTTTGATTGAAATTGCTAGGTAGTGAGGCAAAATAGGAACCTATTAATGGTTTAATAACTTCAGTGAAAGCGCTTTGTAATGGAATCAGCCAAAAAAACAGATCTGGCAAACCTTATGTGGTCTGAGAAATACAGACCAAAGAAATTACAAGAGGTAGTTAATCAGAAGGAGATAATCAAGGGCATAAGCAACCTGATCAAGAGTCCAGATATACCTCATATGCTATTTGCGGGGCCAGCGGGTGTTGGCAAGACCACTACTGCACTCTGTATTGTCATGGAGCTCCTTGGAGATGAGTGGAGGAAGAACACGCTCGAACTTAATGCATCCGACGAGCGCGGCATTAAGATGGTGCGTGAGCGTGTAAAAGAGTTTGCTGCTTCAATTAAGCTAGCAGGAGATAAAGAATTTGGTAAGCCAAAGATAATCATACTTGATGAAGCCGACGAGATGACCTCTGAAGCCCAAACTGCGCTCAGGCGCATAATTGAAGACAGCGCAAGGACGACGAGATTTATTATTATTTGTAATTACCTATCTCAGATAATAGAGCCAATACAGAGCAGGTGTGTAGTGTTTAGATTTACGCGCTTGCCAAAGGAGGTTGTTATCGATCATTTGGAAATGATTTGCAAACAACAGAAAGTGAAATATGAAGAGAAGGCTCTGGCTCAGATATATGCTGCAACAGGTGGCGATCTACGTCACTCCATAAACATTATTCAAGCTGCGGCTGGGATGGGTTCGGTATCAGTGGCAAACGTTGCAGCAGCTATGGGACTTTCAGGTAGAGCAAAAGTGGGTGAAGTACTGCGCCTTGCAATGTCTGGCAGGTTCAATGACTCAAGAGCAAAGCTTCTTGAACTAACACAGGTCGATGGGATGTCAGAGGGGGACTTTATGAGGTATGCAAACGAGGAGGCATATGAAATGAGGATGGAAAAACCAGAGGAGTTTGCAGCCATAATGGCGGAATATGACTACAGGCTTACTGCTGGTGCACATCCAGAAATTCAGCTTTCTGCATTACTTGCTCAACTAGGTAAAATGGCTCGGAAATAACTTCGAATTACGTGGGTGCCTTCTGGTTCCAGCAGAGTTTACTCAGTGTGTCAAATAAACTCGGTTTTTATGGTGTTGTTCTTTTTAATATACAGCATCATATAACTCGCAGATATCTGCAGACACCTTCGCTAAAGAGACAGGCCAATAGCATTGTCTCTTTCTTTCTGGCACTCATCAGAAGCCATCGTATATTTACATCAATGATCTAAAAGCTATCCTTAGGATTGAATACAGAACGAGACTTGAAAGTCAGAGCTTACTTCATGCAACCAGCTAATATTCTTCGTCAAATTCTTCTCCGGCCTCTTCTTCCTCTACCTCTTCAAAGTCCTCCTCTAGCTCTTCCCGTTCTTCCGCGCTTTTGTATGGGAGATCTGCTTCGCCAGGGACGCCACACACAGGACACTTAAATTCTATAGTCTGACCCTCGAGGTCTAAGGGGAACTCTTTGGAAAAGACCTCGTCACATTTTGAACACACAAGTGTAGTCTGGATGTTCTCCTGGCTGAACTTGTGCGATTGCACCCTAAAGGTAGTATTTGCCAAGTATTTTCGTCTTACGTACAGGAAATCTCCTTTTTTATAAGCGTTCTTTGTCATCAACTGGCATTTTATAGGTAAGGAGAATTCTGTTTATCTCAACAATGTGAAAGTTCTGCAACCATAAAGTATATCGTGTATAAATACTAGTAGCCTTTCAACTAGAACGAGATTTTTAGGTCCAGTTGATTCATAACCATTCAAATTGAACGGGGGTGTATAGCTTCTTTCGTGCATCGTCTAAGCTATTTCGTTCAATAATCAACCCTTGTGATTTGAGCTCCTCGACTGCACTTTGCACGGTCCTCCTTGGGAGGTTAGTCATATTCATTAGCTCAACCTGATCAATTGGATGTTTCGATTTCATTACAAAGTAAACAAACTTGGCTGCTGGGCTTCCTTCAGGGTTCTTGCTAAGGTTAGATACACTAAATGCTGCTTTTGTTGGAAATCCTCTTCGTTGCGACTCTACAGCTGATGCAGCTTCGATTCGCACTTCAGCTAGGTTGACCCGTTGACCAAATTCTGCAATCAGTGCGGACTGCTGCGATTCCAAAGGAGCTTCAAAGATGAAGGTGCTTGGAGGAAATTTGGCAGTCAAAGCGCCAACGAAATTCCATCGTATTAGACCTTTTTCATCATAAATGCCAACATTTATCCCCTCATTTGCTTCAAGTACCACTTTATCGGAACCTAGCTTAACTGCTTCGTCGATTTTAGCTAAGGTAACGTCCAGTGGAAGTTGATGCCTCGAATCCTTCTTGCCAACCTTCCATTGAACATCAAGTTCCTTGACGAGTATACTTTCAGTAATCTTTCTTTTCTGTTCAAAGTTGAAATGTGTATTATTTTCTCCTAGTTCTATAATGTCAAATCCTATTTTTGCAGCTTCTTCGATGAACTTTTCGAATACATTTTCTGACACCATGTACTCAGAAATTGTGCTTCCAGTAGAGACTTTGATATTATGATCGTGATAGAATTTTATCTTCTTCTTCAATATCTCTTCAGAAATAAGAAGGGGCAAAACTCCGTATACCTTTACAGCATCAACAAATGGTGCAAGTACTTCGAGGTTCTCCTTGTCAAGACCCTCTAACTTATCAATAATATACGTTCTACCTTCACTCCTTGGCTTTTTTCCATCTATTCTATTCTTGGCGTATTCTTCTAGCAATCGCTACCATGTATATGCAGATCCGTCATCTATTTTGAACTTTTGACTTATGCAAGATTTGCGCATAGAATGTAAAGCTCGTATATATTCAGTGCACGCAGTTCAATTTTTACTTCAAGGGGTAAATGCTACCTTATGCCTCATAGAGAAGGATAACTCGATCAAATGCAGCATTCTTGCTACAATTGCCATGATTGCTAGACATTAGATGCCTGCCAGGTAGGTGCTTTTGACTGCACGCTGACTACTAAAATTCTGACAACTCAATGCTCTCTTACCAATCAATTCTAGAATACCGACGCTTGGGAAAATCCTCATGGCAAGTATGACCTTTTACTTCTAATGTGAAGCTGATCTCTTTATCCAAAGCTGTTAAGAGAGGATTTGATCCATCAAAACCAAGGAACAACGGGTCAGAAATCATGAATTGCTCAATTGATTTGAGACTCTTAAGATAACAACCCAATGCATTGCATAACATAGCAATCCGGTTCCCATCAGGATTTTTGCCTTGATTTAACACTTCTAAAGTTCTATCTGCATCAGCTTTTTCTTCTGTAGAAATGTCCTTCGAAGTTGCTGTGTATTGCTTTATAGCTCGGATATACAAGAGACGTGCATCCTTTTCGTCATACATATTGCATTGAAATTGTGAATGCATTTATTTAGTTTGGCATGCGCACATATTTTGCATTAAGTCCGTAAAGAGAATTAAACTAAGTAGGTGTGGCTAGATATTATTATCAAAATGACTATTCATTGACCAATACTAGTTGATCAATTAGGAATGAGAAATAAACATCGAGGTATAATTATCTATCAAAAATGATAGACAAGCATTAAATCATACATATCCATCATAATAGACTGCATATTAATTGGTCCTAACATATGTGGGCAAATAAAGTAGAATATTGCATCTAAAAAGAAGGTTTTTTATAAAAGTAGGTGTAGGAGGTTGAATGCGTTGAATTACCTCCCATCTTGATTTGTATATTTGCTTTTTCCAAGTTCTCCGGTTCTTTCACCTGTTAATTATCCTGTGTCGCTACTGATGAATGCATCAGTAGTATTAGCAGCTGCTGCACCAACTCCAGAGATAGGGAGAAGACCTCTCTCTTGAAGCACCTGATCTAGAATTGCCAGGTCATAAATTCCAGTTACATCAGGATTTTCTGGAAGGAAACCTAGATTATATGCATCGGCTGCGTCTTGGAATAAAGATAGTCGTACTGGATCATATGTAAAATCAATCCGCGAAAGTGACGCATTCAACACATCTTCTGCTATTGTTTGTCCGGTTAGTTTTTGAAGCTCTATATTAAATGCACCTATTGCGGCAGCTTTGTTATTGTTTATCCAGTTTGTTTCATCAATATGAGCCTCAAGTAGTTTCTTTATTACATCGGGATTATTCTCCAAATAATTTGGATTGACAATTATGTTTGTGGTCACAAATTTTCCTTCTGGTGGCCATAAATCTCGTTCATCTACGAGTATCTTGCCTCCTCCTTCCCTTACTAATCTTTCTCCCCATGGTTCTGGAACCCATGCACCGTCGATTTGTTTTGTCAAGAATAGCGTCACTATGTCAGGATTTTTGACAGGTAATACCTCCACATTTCCACCCTTGTCCTTGGTATTGTAGCCATTGTCAAGCAAGTAATTCCTGAGCGCTACGTCTTGTGTATTGCCAAGCTCAGGCGTTGCAAATTTCTTATTGGCAAGGTCCTGAGGGGAATTAATACCTGAATCATTTCTTACAACAAATACTGCGCCGCCACTTGCAGCTCCGGAGATGACTCTTAGTGCTTCTCCACCAGATCTTACATACCCGTTAATTGTGGGGCTTGGCCCAATGTATGTAACATCAATCTGATTTGCAAATAGTGCTTCTATCGCTGATGGACCTGCATTGAATATTTGCGTCGTGACTTGTACATTGTCACCAAGAGCTCTCTGAAAGTCTCCGTTACCAAGTCCTATGACTG
>DATCWI010000096.1:0-5454 GCA_036566425.1 Nitrososphaera sp. | reverse complement strand
TCTCTTCAACTAGATAGTTACATTTGCTCCGGTGGTGTAGGAGCTGCTCTTCTTTAAAGCGGTTGCACAATCCGGTCAAGCATTGTGGCCTTTCAAGTCGCAGATCCCGGGTTCAAATCCCGGCCGGAGCAATACCTATCTAAAAGGAGTTTTCACAATAATCGAGTTTGAACGTGCAGTTGGGAGTCTAACGATTTTTTTAGGAAACGCATTAATATGCATCCCACTTCCAGATAAAATCGGGCAAGGACTAATCTTTGAACGCTGGTGGTAAAAACATTAAAGCCAATCCGTTAGTGGCACAATTCAACAATTATATATCCAAGATAGAAGAAGCACTGATTAGAGAACTCGATCTTTATTCATGGTCAGAATTCTATTCTCCTCTTAGATACGCTTGTGAAGGTGGCAAACGGATTAGACCTCTTCTATTAGTTTTATCTGTAGAAGCGATACAGGCTACGAACAGAGATTCTTGTCATGTTACTGATGACGCTTTCATGGCTGGTTCGGCAATCGAACTTCTTCACACAGAGTCTGTTATCCATGATGACATAATCGATGAAGAAAGACTCCGCCGCGGTAAGCCGTCATTTCATATAAAATATGGATACAATAGCAGCATTCTCACAGCAGATTTTGTGCTTGGAATCATACTAAATATAGGATCCAAAATGAGTAACCGACGGGTCATAAATGAGCTTTCTAGTGCTGCAACTAAAATGAGCGAAGGTGAGATGATGGAAATCAGACTTGCAAAACATGATGACGTAACGGAAGATGAATACATCAAGGTTATTGAACACAAGACTGCATCGCTCTTTGAAGCGTCTACCAAATTAGGTGCAATACTGGGAGATGGAAACGAGGATCAAATTCATGCATTGGGAACGTTTGGCAATCTACTTGGAATTGCATACCAAATCCATGACGACTTATTGGACTGGAATAATGAGGATAGGTTATTCAATCTTCTTGTAAAACAAAACGTTCAATCCATGGAATTCGTCGACAATATGGACAGATTGTACAAGTCATATTCCAGCAGGGCACTGAATGAACTACGAAAGGTTGGTGATAGCGTGTCTACTAGACATTTACAGCTTTTAACCGACTTGAGTTCAGTTCAGTTTTAATGAACGCAGTATTCGTACGCAACGCGGCTTAAAAAATACGTTGGCATTGCTCATTCATAAGGGACCAAACCTAGGGACGGGGACAAGTAATGTTTTTGGCGGGAAAAAATTTGATCGAAAATATTACAGGTTCATCCTTTGGGGTGTATGGTTCAGGCTTTATTATGATAATTGAGTGGCATTAATAATGGGCGTGAGATCAGGTACAGAGTTCGTCGCAAATTCCAGCAATGGCGAAAACCATACACCAAATACTATCATAAACACAAGCCCAAAAATGAGTACAGCGAGCATAGCCCTTGGTTCTTTTATTCTTGACATGTCTGGTCCATTCTCCATATACATCTTACGAATAATCCATGCATAGTATCCCAAGGATAAAGCACTGTTTAATACACCAGCTATTGCAAGATACGGTCCCCACCATACATATGCAGAACTGTTGATAGCGGCACCGAATATTACTAGCTTGCTCCAAAAACCATTAAGTGGTGGTACTCCCGCCAGTGCTAACAAAGAAATTGTTAGAGCGATTGCAGTGATAGGCATTCTTAATCCAAGTCCCCTGTATCTTTCTAGTCCATAACTTGCCAACGCTGTTGCAACAGCGGCGGCAGCGATAAAAGCAGTAGACTTCATTATAGCATGATTAAAGATGTGTAATAGCGACCCGCTCAACGCTTGATCGGAATATGGGGCAACAGCCATGCCTATCAATATATAGCCAGCTTGTGCAATGCTGGAATACGCCAGGATACGCGGTAAGCTCTTTTGGATGAGCGCTCCAAAATTCCCCAGAGTCATAGTGAAAACTGCTAATACCGCGAGCGTCACCGTCCAATCAAGATTGAGTGCAAACATTCCTATAATTACGACCCGAATGGCGGCCGCGAAGCCAGCTTTTTTTGTTCCCGCTGCTAGTAGGGCGCTTATAGTTGTGGGCGAGCCCTCATACGCATCAGGCAACCACATATGAAATGGAACCAGGCCCATCTTAAACCCAAAACCTGCAACGAACAGCGCGGTGGCAACCAACCCAATTGGTATTAGGCTCTGGTCGAGACTAGTCAAGGCCCTAATGGATTCGCCTATGTTTGTCGTTCCGGTGATACCATAAACAAGGCCTATCGCTAATACGAGAATGCCTGAGGATAAAGCACCGAACATAAAATATTTTATAGCTGCTTCATTTGAAATTGGATCTCTCTTAGAAAATGCGGCCAGAGCATAAGTTGGTAATGACATCAGCTCCCATGAAACGAATAGCATTACGAGATCGGTAGAGTATGCTATCAAAACCATCCCAATGCTAGATAAAAGAATCAGCGAATAATAGGCTGCTAGATTTGACTTACCCTTCATGTAGTCCCATGAAGATGCAGTTACCATAAAAGAGACTATTAACAGGGCAATGGCAAAAAAAGATCCGAACATGTCATTCGCAAGAACATCTTGGCTGAATTCTACTGAAGGTAATACCTCTCCCGAAACTACACGAAAAATTATAAATCCTATTGATATGGCAATAGCACCAAACGCGATCCCGCTATAAAGTCGATTATTGTAACCCCTCTCTTTTCTAAGTGCATCAACTACAGGAATTGCAAGTCCAACAACACCGAGAATTATCGTTACTAGTATTGGAGTTGATGTTAAATCGACTACCATTTTTAATTATTCGCTCCTATAGAAAAAGCAGCAGGGTCACTATCAATATGCCAACCGCAAAAACAAAGAGGTATGTTTGAGTAATCCCTGTTTGGGCTGCTCTGACCACTCGGGAGAAATATGACATAGAGTACTGAAACGCAGGGTTCATACCATCTATAACCACATTCTCGAAGTATCTCCAAATTATTCTATATATGGCCATAGGACCTATTACTGACCCCCAATATAGTGCTGAGTTGAGATACCATCTGTTATACAGGAATTTCCATATTGCTTCCGTTATTATGTTCCTTGATATTACCTTCGGGTCTACTATTCTACCAATGTAAAAAATGTATCCAAGTATACTTCCGACTGCGAATGCGCCTACAGATGCAATTACTGCTGTCGTGTTGAGCCCAGATGTTGCGCCTTCAGTTTCTTCACCAATATTAAACGAATGACTAAGGTACTCCCCCAAGATATGGTGTAATTGATCTTCGAAGATAAATCCAACTGATCCAATAACGATTGTCGTCACTGCCAGAATTCCGAATGGGACCCACATGCTTTTTCCAACATCGTGCAAATGGCTACCCTTATTTTGAATCTCTTCTACATGTTTACTCTTCTTACCAAAAAATGCCATACCAATCATCCTAAATGTGTAAAAGGCCGTCATAATAGCGACTAAAACTGCAATAATAAACAAATACAAACCATAGGAATAACCAGAATCTAGTAGAGATGCGAATATTGCATCCTTGCTCCAAAATCCAGACGTTATAAGAGGAGCCCCGGCTAAAGAAAGTCCAGCAAGCAACATAAAGATATAGGTCTTTTTCATGTACTTACGCATCCCACCCATATCAGGCAAAAATCTTGAGGCTACTGTATGCAAAAGAGCACCAGCACCCATGAAAAGCGACGCTTTAAATACGGCATGACTTATCAGTTGATAAAACCCTGCGGTGTATCCTTCAACGAACTGAGTCGATAGTCCAGCAATACCAAATCCCATCATCATGTAGCCGATCTGGGAGCCGGTGGAATATGCTAATACTTTCTTAATCTCTGGATTAACTATTGCTTGAGTTGCAAGAAGGAATGCAGTAATTGCGCCAGTCCACGCCACGACTTCAAAGAACTGCGTCATACCAAACGCTGCTACCGCAAAAAATAGAGGGCCTATTCTTGCAACCAGAAACACGCCAGCCTTGACCATTGTAGCAGCATGGATTAACGCTGATACTGACGTAGGGCCCGTCATTGCTTCTAAAAGCCATTCATTGAGCGGAAACTGCGCTGATTTGCCCACGGCTCCCCCGAATATTAGGACCGCTGCTGGAACCAATAGATTTTGTTGGGCCATTTGATTAGCCCATTCTTGATTTTCAATAAGTTCTCTAAACCCGAAGGTTCCTGCGTACGCAAAAATTAGAAACATTCCAGCAAGCATCATTGTATCTCCCGCTCTAGTCATTAGAAACGCCTTCATCCCAGCATGAGTTGGGGATGCCCACAATGGTATCCCGCCAGCCCGTTCTCCTTCTCTTCCTACGTAGTCCTTCTTCCGATCATAGTACCAGAATCCGATCAAGGCATACGATGCAAGTCCGACTCCTTCCCAGCCGAAGAAAACCATCAGCAAATTATCCGAAAGCACAATGAGCTGCATGGATCCGATGAAGAACAACATAAAAAACCAGAATCTGGTCAAATCTCGATCTCCATGCATGTACCCAAGTGAGTAAACAAAAATTAGAAATGAAATCCATGCCACAAGATTGGCCATAATGATAGATAGAGGGTCAGCCAGTATGCCTGCTTCAAGTCCTAGTGTGGATATCCATGGAATTTGACTGTGGATTTCGCTTCCTGTACCGGAAATGGCAAAAGGCAATAGGGTGGTCGCGAAAATTGCACTAGCTAAAGAAAAACCGACGGCAAAATAATCTCGGATCTTGTGGCCAAATCGAGTGATCCCTGCAATCGCAGCGGCCCCAATAAATGGCAGCATCCATACCAGCCAGACATTAACTGCGATTCCTTCAAAGCCTAAAGTTCCCTCCACCATTTCGTCTAGCCAGCCGCCTCTATAGTCTTATGACCCAATATTTATTTCGATGCCCCTGCTTGAATGGAACTTAATATCGCATGTATTAACGTGGTTGAAGAATCATTGTGGTCACCTTCCTCGGAGACACTTCCTTCAGGAATTGGGACATGATAGTCTACTTGCGTAGATGTATCGATGAGATCACCGTTGATGCTGACATTACTTAATTGTTTAATGTCAGAATTCTGCTGTTCACTCTGAATTTCCCCTTGTGCATCATTGGGATGCTGCGGTATTTGCAATACACCTGAGTTCGGTGGAAAGATCGATTCAACATAAAGAGTAATAGGATTCAAAATAGGGTCAGGATAAACGCCGATGATGAAACTTAGTCCTGCCAAGACACCCATTGTAACTGTAATATATTTACTTGGATCCGTGACGTTAACCAACCTTTCAGGTATTTTTCCAAAGAAGACCCTTTTGTACATCCAAAGAATGTATGCAGAAGTAAGCACAGTTGTTAAAATGCCAAAACCAAATAATATCACTCTAAGGGGATCCGACTCATATACTGCAGTTTGTAATGCACCTGCAAATAGAATCCAT
>DATCWI010000097.1:0-32844 GCA_036566425.1 Nitrososphaera sp. | reverse complement strand
CCTGCAATTTGCAAAAGATACATCTAAGGTAAAGTCAATATTTGAAAACGTCCGCAAGAATGGAAGGAACAACCTTCTTGAAGAGGAAGGCTATGAAGTACTTGAGGCCTATGGCTTTCCAACTCCAAAAAGTATCCTGTGCACTACGGAGCAAGACTGTATCAACGCTGCAAGGCAAATAGGGTATCCTCTAGTCATGAAGATAGTTTCTCCAGACATCATCCACAAGTCTGATGCGGGTGGAGTCAAGGTGGGTATCAAGACTGATGATGAATTAAGAAATTCATTTAATACAATAACAGAGAATGCCCTAAAGTACAAGTCAGATGCGAAAATAAAGGGTGTGCTTGTTCAAGAAATGGTGAAGTCTGCCAAGGAAACTATACTTGGTGCAAGTCAGGACCCTACATTTGGGCCAGTCATAATGTTTGGTCTTGGTGGAATCTATGTCGAAGTGCTCAAAGATGTTGTATTTAGAATCGTTCCCATAGACGAGCAAGAGGCGATGAATATGGCCGAGTCTATTAAGACTATAAAACTGTTAAAGGGCGTCAGAGGAGAAAAATCATCGGATTTAAGAGCAATCTCAGATTCGCTCCAGAGACTCTCTCAACTCGTCATCGACTTCCCAGAGATAAAGGAATTTGACATCAACCCGCTTTTGGTACTTGAAGAGGGAAAAGGAGCCAGAGTGGTGGACGCCAGAATAATTCTAAAGTAGCAAGATACGCTATAGCTTGGTACCGCATTCTGCACAAAATGAAGCATCAGATTCGTTTTGATAACCGCATGCTGAGCACTTGCCTCCAGCTGTTGGCGCAGCAGACTTCGTTTCAGTAGTTTTGAGCAGAAGAATATCTCCTATTTTCGAGATGTCTTCCCAGGGTACTTCTTTTTCACCCACCTTAATCACTATATGCGCGTTTCCTCTGGCACTGGCCTTGCTCAGGCCTATTTGGTCAACCTTTCCAATTAGCATTGCCTCACTATCATAAGCAGACATGCCAACTAAGGATTGGATTGGAAAAAAGCTACCGCTGGTAATTGTTGTTGCTGTTGCTGCTGGAACGACAGTTAGATCAGATGGAGAAGTCTGGCTTGCTTCTTCTTCTTCTATTCTTGACTCAGGTGCTGGAACAACGCTAATATTAGTAGCCTCTTGCTGCTGAATTGGCTGAGCAGAAGCGTCGAACTTGCGATAATGAGCAATTGTGGCACTACATGTCTTGCACTTGTACTCACCCTTTTCAATAAGGGTGACGCCTTCTCCAAGCTCTTCATTGGGGTTTTCAAATACTAATGATGGTGAGCCTTCATACGCTTTTTCACATTTATTGCAATAGTACTTCATGAACCTATCTTCTTCAAGCCTGCCAATGCCTGCCAAGAATAGCTCTGGACCTCCAAGGTTTCCCTTCTTCTGCTCATCATCTGTTACCCTAGCAATAGCGTAGCCACCAGAGCCGCGCAGCTTCTTTTCAGCCATGTCTTCAGCAATCATGATATGTTTGTTAATAGGCTTTGTTTCAAGTTATTTAAATCTAGTCAATACATTACAGATCAATTTGATTCTCCACGCAACATGCAAAAAAGACAACAGACCTCATAGATTATGAACTATACTCGAATTGTTCGATCAAACCATCATCGTTAATATACTTCAATGCTCAACAGAGTTAGCGACTGCTAGTGAATGCCGTTGCAATACTGCTCTACAGGAACATTGTAGCTTCCATTGACAAAGTCTTCCTCGTATGGCAGGTCGTCTTTCCTATAGTATACATCTTTATCGCAGGTTATTCGTATTCAGGCCTCATTGGCGATCAAGGGGTCCCGATGGGTGATACGACCGTTTCATACCCAGCGTACTTGGCTGCAGGCATGATCGGCTTTAATATGATGAACAGCAGCACAATTGCCGGCAGCATAATATGGAATGATAAGCGAAACGGTATGTTCCAACAGATACTGGTGATGCCCTTTGCAAGGATGGAGTATATCGCTAGCACCATAGTCACAATCATGTTGATGGGCCTTGCAAGCGCGGGGCTTATCCTAGTGGCCGGCTCACCCACGCTAGTCGGAAGCGCCCAACCTACTTTTATAGGGTCCTTATACGTACTCTATGCACTTATAACAGGCGCGATATTCTTCGGCTCGATCGCAATAATCATATCAACGCGCTTGAAGAGCAGCGAGGGTTTCAACGTCATAGTCAACAGTGTATTCCTATTCTTCTCATTTGTCAGCACTGCGTTCTACCCCGCACAGGGAGTGCCTGGAGCGTTGAGCGCCGCATTTTATTTCAATCCACTGACATACATTGTCAATATTACAAGGGCTGGTATCTTCAACAACATAGATCTATTTACAAATATTGAAGTTGGCATCATCGCAGCTGCTACTACAGCAGTATTCTTTCTCGCCACACTTTCGATGATGAGGATGAAGATCTAGGTCCCGTTTCCAATAACAGTCAGAAACACTTCCTCAAGTGTAGGCGGGTTCATAGAGACACTATCTACCTGAACAGCATTTTTTGAAAGTGACTCAATTATCTTGACTAGCATCTCCTGAGCCTCTGCCGAGCTTATCCTTATTGTGTCTTGTGCGGTCATTTCAATTACAGAGCCGTCAGCTATCTGTCCGATGAGCTGCATGACTGACTGAGCCGCCGTCAAATCCTTTAGCTTGATCTCTACTGCCTTGACACCTCCATATTTTTGCTTCAGGCCGGCAGGCGTGTCAGTAGCGATTATCTTACCTTTATTAATTATTGCTATTTCATCGCACAAATATTCTGCTTCTTCCATGATATGGGTTGTAAAAAATACAGTCAGTCCACCTTGAACATGCTTTTTCACATAATCGAGCAATGTTCGTCTTGCAGTTGGGTCAAGACCTACCGTTGGTTCGTCTAGGAACATCAGATCCATGTCATGCATAAATTCCCTCGCAACTTGTACGCGCCTACGCTGACCTATGGACAGCTCGTCATTTTTTGTATTTTTGAATGGTACAAGCTCGAATTTTTCCAAGAGCTCCCTTGCTCTGTCGCGCCTCTTTTCGCCGGGCATACCCCACATGAGGCCATATAGCTCAAGTGCACGGTCTACCCTCAGGTTAGCCTCAAAGCTCGGCTCCTGCAGCACGACTCCCATCCGCTTTCTAATTTCGCGGGAATGCTTTACGATGTCCTTACCAAAGATCTTCACTATCCCCGAAGTTGGCTTGACAAGGGTCGTGAGCACTCTTATCGTAGTTGTTTTACCTGCGCCGTTTGGGCCAAGAAAGCCAAACACCCTACCATATTCCACATCAAATGATATTCCATCTACTGCATGCACTTGTCCATAGCTTTTGCGCAGGTCAGAAACACGGACGCAATGTTCCATTCGCAGATTAGTGCGCAAAAAAGTCTAATTTCTGTCTTTATCTAAGGGGAGTCCTAGCAATCATTTTAGAAAACGGAGAAAAAGATGGGTGTGCATTGCAAAATGCAATGCTGCTGTTATTGCGAAGGTGTCCACGCGAATTCTCATAACTTCAAGTCGAATTTTGGGCATAAATCCCTCAGGGAAACAAATAATTTTCTTAGATGAATGAATGAACGAGATTTTTTTCTCTCAGATATATCTCTCAAGATATATAGGCAAGTGAATAGCAATGGTTCTTTCAGACTGGAGGTTCATTGCAAGCTTGTCGTCGTCCCACGATTTTAAGGGAATGCTAGAGATCCTTCTACGACAGCGCCCTGAGCTGAATCCAGAGCAGGTAAGAGCCTTGATTGATGAAAAAAAGCGCAAGGTCGGTGCTGGCTATCTTACTGACCAAGGTGCACTCTTCCTTGTTGCTGCAGACCTTGGTGTATCATTTGACAATGCCTCTAAGATACAGACAGGTCTCAAAGACATTTACATAGGTGCAAAAGAGGCCACAGTCGTAGGCAGGATTATGAACGTTTACCCTATTCACAGGTTCACCAAAAGAGATAGCAATGAGCAGGCCACTACCCGCACGCTTGTGATATATGACAAGGATGCAAAGGTCAAAGTCAAGCTATGGGACAAACATACTACGATACCAGACGAAATGGGTCTGCAGGTGGGCGATGTGATCAAGGTAGTAAAGGGATACGTCAGGGCAGGTCTTGATGGCAAACCAGTGATCAACCTTGGTAATTATAGTACGATTGAGACTGTGCCGGAGGATCCATCTATCCCTACAATTGATTCGCTGACTATCACAGTGGATGCGATAAATTCTCTGCAGGACAATGCAGTAATTTCTGGCATCGTCAATTCTAACCCCAGAGTAACTGATTTTGTCAATGCAAGGGGGGAGGTTAGCAAATCTCTCCAGCTACAACTCTCAGACGAAGTAGGCACTCGCTCGTTGCGAGCAGTCATCTGGAATTTCGATGAGTCAAGAGTTCCCAAGGTATTCAAGGCCGGTTCTAAGGTCCACCTAATTGGTGTTAGAGTAAAGCAAGGTAATCCACAGTATGGCAGCGGCGACTTTGAGATCCATGGCGACGAAGGCACGGCATTGCGGTTCTCAAATTCGCAAGAAGATGTGGAGGTAATGCCCCTTCGAATCATCTCTATCGGCGAAGAAACAGGGAAAGGTAGCTTTATGTGCCTTGCAATCGACAGGGCAGGTAGCCCGCTCATACTTACGATTGACAATTCACTAATCAGCTCCAAACAATTGAATGAAGGTGCAATGATCGAGTGTGTGCCTTCACGCATACTTGGCAATTCGGTTACACTATCAAAGGATGATTCGTATGTCAGAGTGGCAGATGAGGACGATGACGCATCATTTCCAAAACAATCGAAATTTGAGAGAAAGATACAAGATGTGCAGATTTCACAGGATCCATACACCATTGAAGCAATTGTCCTTCAAGCACCCGAGACTGCAGAAGTGAACACCAAGTCAGGTGAGACTGTGCCTATGACGTCCACTCTGCTTGGTGACGACACAGGGGAGATCAGGCTAGTTGGATGGCGTAACCAGAGTGGGGGCGTCAACAAGTTGAATGTAGGCGACAGGATAAGACTAGCAGGTGTCACTGGAGGAGCAGGGCGCGAAGGCAAAGCAGAATTAACTCTGCGGCCCTATTCATCGATTACTAGGCTGAGCTAGAAAGCCAAATTAAGGAATCAGATAACTTCTGTTATGGTGCTTATTACATCAGATGCAAGCAAGCAGTAACATCATAAACCAGGCAGAGAGACTCAAGGCACGAGTACGTAGTCATGCTGCAAGAATTGATGAGAATTTCAAGGTAGGAGTTGAGATCGAGATATGTCTTATTGACAGGAAAGGAACGCCAGTTGATGCAAAACCTGTAATCGACCTCCTACGGCAATATCATGATATCGATTTTGAATATGGTATATGCCAGCTTGAATACAGAACAGAGCCGGTTTCATTTGAACGGCTTGCACAGCTGAATTTACAGTTTGAAGAATTCATAGAGCATCTTAACCAAATTGTCAACAAAGTCTACAAAGATGATAATGAGGTATTTCCGGTATTCTTAGGATCTAACCCATCGCCTTACATTTTAAAGGATAATCTCATTACAAGAAAACCGCGCTACCTACGACTCGCAAGGTGGCAAAGTAGAATCCCAGACGTAGAGATTGACGGGCAAAAGCTCAAGGCACTTCATGTCGCAGCTGCCATCCAAGGCTTCCATCTTCATTTGCAAGGAAAAAACCCCAACTTTACAGCGCAAATGTTTAACTACATTCTGAATTTAATCCCATCTGTAATATTGCTTGGAGCAAATAGCAGACTTTTCGCTGGCAGGGTCTTTTCATTCCATGAGCCAAGAATTTATCTCTACGATCAATCGGAGCAGCAAAACTCAGGCTTCCCAAGTATATCTCGGTATCTTGGAGGGGTTGAAGATTACATCGATTACATTATTTCAAGAAAACCGGTAATTGCAAAGGATTATTTTGAAATGGTAAAAGAGCGTCATGATGACGCCCGTATCAGAATCAATGCTGGTTTTTACAGAGTTGAGACTAGAGTTATGTCAGTACAGCCCACTCCAAAGGCCATGATGGCGATGATAGAGTTTTTCACTGGTTACTTGCATCAGGCCATCCACGAAGAAAGAGAGTTGCGCCCGTTATCAGCTATTAGAGAGGAGAGACAGGCTGTTGTAAGATCGGGCTTTAACGCTAAGACACATTTTAACATCATTGAAACGGTCAGGAGTCAGCTTGCATATGCGCGAAAGGGCATTTCAGACCTAGGAATTAAACCAGATTTTCTGGGCATACTCGAAAAGCGCCTGGAGAACAAAACTACCGCTGGCGAATACGTTGCTAGATTATGGCAAACGAGATTCAACGGATCCATAGAGCAAACCTTGCCTGAAGTGGTTGCAGATATTTGGGAAAGAACAAAGAACAACCAACCGATTTCCTAGTGGCACCTCCACATAGAGAGAGTTTCGATATGGAGAATGGAATCATTGAATAATTGCCATTATTATTATTATTATTAGTGTTCATTTATAACTAGTCACTCCAAAAACCCCGCGTTATGACATATTGTTTTTCTGCTTCATAGATACTACGATATACGTGTTCCTCATCGACATAGTTACGCAGAATCCGTGCTGCAGTATCTGCACCAACACCGTGGCCAGATAGCACTATTAACGCTGTCCTGCCAAAGTTGTTTACAAGCGATGCTACTTTCCATGCACGTTCAAACTTATGGTTCTGCTCAGTAGTAAGCTTACCACCCGCAAGACGATTCCGAATTATCCTTGCCATCTCATCATCTGACCAGAATGTAGCACTAACAAGGCGGGATCGACATGTGGGGCACGATATTTCTTCGGGTACATCCTTAGTTTCCATTACGCGCTCCCACTTACCACAGCGTATACAGACAAGCCGATGCTTTGTCTTTTCAAGCCGATCTTTAACAAGCTCTATCACTCCCTTCTCAATGCTCAGAGGCATTGCTCCAGCCATCTTTGCTGAATGTTCTATTATTGGCTTTGCGAGATCTGAAAATTCATTCACTTCAAACCAATGGATCATAACCTTGCCTTGTTTTATACCGTCAAGCACTTGCTGAGTTTGTTGTATATCATATTTATCGTGTACAAGTTCCCGTATGGATTCTGCGCTTACAGGTGTCTTAGAGTATCTGTCGTAGATCATTCGTGCTACTTTTTTATCATACACCGCTTCCTTGCTTATCATGCCAAACCTTTTGGCGACCATCCATACCTTCCAATTGATGTTATGAGTGCCAGTCAGCGCAGCAATTAACACAGGCTCGAGGTCATAAACATCCCTTAGAGCCGATTCAATCCTCCCCTGTGTTATTCTTGCACTTGATGTAAACATGATCCTATAGGCATCTGATCGGGATTCCACAATGTATCCAATCTGTGATGACAATATTGTTGACAAAAGGGATGTAATAGTATTGTTCACCTTTGACCCGAAAGCACAGTGCATTACAAGCAAGTTGCGCGAAGCATAGCTTTCAACTACAACATTCTTCGAATCAGGTATTACCTTAAGCATCTTCAGTGTGTTCTCCATTATGGATGTCGACAGCTTGATCTTACCATTTGCCGCCTGGTTGCGTATAACTCCAACTTCTTCTGCAGTCTTGAAATCAACAGGAATCATTTCACCAACCCAATAGGGAATGTTAATTGCCGCCCCACGAAGGGGTTCGACGTTTACGACTAACCGCGCTTCATCTACAGACAATATACGCCACTGAGACCCCTTGAGTACAAACACATTGCCTTTTTCACCATAATCGCCAACAAACTGTTGGTCAAGTGTGCCTATTCTGCGCTTGCTTATCGAATCAATGACCTCAAATTTCAGCACATAGGGTATCATTGAGACATTCTCGAAGTAGTATTTGTAGGCCTTTATCTTGCGGGTATAGGTACGGGCTTCGCGCTCGTACCTGATGACATTGTGTCCAGCTAGTATGTCCAGGCAGCTTTCAACATCAAAGAGGCTGATGTTTCTGAATGGATAAGCCCGAGTCACAATCTCATATGCATCATCTACGTTAACGGGATTGCGACTCTGCATTGCAAGCCCAACTAGATGGTGGGCCATAACATCAAGCGCTCCTTCATGTATCTTTTGTTCCTCAATGGAGCCTTTTTTCATGCGGCGAATTATCGCAAGCGACTCTATCTCATCGTCAGGGTTGTTAGTGACGATGAGCCCCTTTGCAAAGCTTCTTTGGTTATGCCTACTCCTCCCAATCCTTTGCATCAATTTTGAGACTTGCCGAGGAGATCCGTAGTGGATAACAAGATCCACTGAACCAATATCAAGGCCCAGCTCCAGCGAGCTTGTGCAAACAACAATACCTGCCACGCCAGACCTGAGTGTATGCTCTGTCTCTTCGCGCATCTCCTTTGAAAGCGAGCCATGGTGAACATCTACTTTTATATCACTCTGATTCTTCAGGATGGTTCCGAGATATTCTGCCTCATCCCGCGTATTTGTAAAAAATAGTACCGTGCCCTTAATGTCATTGGTCTTGACATATTCCGTAACAAAGTGGGCGACATTGTTGAGCGATCCCTTTACAAACCTGACCTCAATGTCATATCCGCGACTTGCAGGGTCAACGAGTACCGCCTTGTGTCTATCAGCGCCACAAACAAACTGAGCCGCCTGCTTTAGGTTTCCCACAGTAGCAGAAAGCCCGATTCTCGTTATCTGCTGCAATGAAACGGCTTGTAGTCTCTCAAGGCTTATTGAAAGATGAGCGCCACGCTCATTGGAGACTAGCTCATGAACCTCGTCTACTATTACCCATTGCAAACCCTTTAGTGCAGCCAGCATCTTATCACTTGTTAGAATTATTCCAAGGGATTCAGGTGTTGTTATCAGCACATCAGGAGGGTTTTCTAGTATCTTTTTCCTAGCCAGAGCAGTAGTATCGCCATGCCGAATTTCGACTCTTAAGCCTTCTGACTGCGCATAGTGTATGATACGACGAAGGACATCATTATTGAGTGCACGCAGAGGTGTAATGTATATTGCCCTAATCGTGCCGATGCTATATTCTTGATGGGCAAGCATAGTAAATACAGGCAGGACTGCTGCTTCGGTCTTGCCAGAGCCTGTGGGCGCGACCAGCAGACAGTTTATTTTTCTTAAAATTATCGGCAATACCTTGCGCTGTATGGCAGTTAGAGAAGAAAACCCTTCTTTTCGGAATTTGTTTATTATAACATCTTCTTCTTTAGCATGATGGGGACGATCATTGTTGTCACTTTTCAGTGTCTGCAGCTGTCCCGGTGTGCTGCTGTTGTTGCTCCCGTTTTGCTTTTGCGCTTGATCTTTCATAAACCATCACTGCGAATAGGCCTGCAATGAACAGCCCTACGGCAACCATGACGTAAGAGTCAAAGTTTGCAATTGTTTCTCCGCTCATTGGAGACTAAAGTCATTAGACACTCAATAAATATATTCGTATATTATTTGACCCTGATCCCAAGGATAACAGCACTAAACGTCGATCAATTATATGCAGTTATTACAATTTTCCAATCCTATCAGATAACAAAGGGAATACCGATAGAATAACACGTTACTTTATCTTTACTTAATTTAGTTGAGGCTCTCTTCCCTTAAAGTGCTCCCGAATAGGTTCAATTATCCTGTTGATATAAGTTGCAGTTGAGCTCTTTAAATCCATTGGATGGATCTTTTTTGTGACAAAATCATGCTCTATATCCTTGTAGTTAGCATATGTGATGCTTCCGCCATATTTAGAAGGCCGCTCAATTACAAACTCGTCAAATTCATGGAATACTACATAGCGTACTAACTCAAGAACTGGGTTGCCTACTGTAACTTCTACGGGGCAGAAGGCCTTGCTTATTTTGTTGCGGATCGCCTTTTCGTCGTCATGGATAAGAATCCCGCTTGCAGGATTGCTCTTGCTCATCTTGCTTGATATTCTAACGTCTTCACCATCACCACCATCACCACCTTCATCGACGTTGATTCGCAGCGGTTCAGACATGCCTGGCAGCAAATGATGATGTACAAGTACTGGAACCTTCCAGCCGAGCTTGGGAAAGATCTCCCTGACAAGCATATGGATCTTTCGCTGGTCCATACCAGCATGCACAATATCAAGGTCAAGCGCTTTTATGTCAACTGATTGCATTGGAGGATACAGCAATTGCGATAAGTCAAGGTTTTTTTCAGCCTCGTTCCTACCCATTATAGTAAGAGATCTCATTGTCCTTGCAAGTGTCATATGCTTTGAAAAGTGCACAAAGTTCTCCCAATAATCATTAGTCCCCTTATAGAGATCACTTCCAAGCACGACATTGACGCCAGGGCAGAAGAATTTGAAAGCATCAGTATAGTACTGCGAGACTTTCTTTATCTTATCCCAGTCACCTCCCATTTTGTCGTTGATGTAGGTGTGCCAATCAGCTAAAAAGACAGTAGTAGTAATGCCAGCCTTCATAAAGTCGTTTATCTTGAATCCCGTCATGACAAGGCTGCCAATGTGTAGCACTCCTGATATTTCCAAGCCGATATAGTGCTTTGGATGAGTCTTTGTTTCAATCAGAGTACGAAGCTCGTCTGCTGTGACAACCTCCTCTGTCGGCTCGCGCATTATGAACGCCAGTCGCTCATCGACATCCATTGTTGTAAAAGAAATGCGACTGACACACTTCTATAAACCTTATACTAGGCACATCTTGAATAGTCAATAAGTTCAAAGAATATGCTCATGTCAAGTAAACAAAGATAGGTAGACAGATTCCATCCGGGTAGAAGAAACGGCCAAGTTGTTAGTGCTGCTACCGCCCATTTTTACCAAATACCGTATAGCAAATTGTACAGAAGCACAGAGACATCACGGCCTGGCGATAGCTGTAGTATGTTTAGCCTATTTTCGAAAAATCCTTAAACTCCCTTTATATTCTATTTTGATGGATATTAGGCATGGAAAATCATTATTATATGCCTGGAGTTGCGGTACTTGCCTTTATTATATCTACTAGTTTGTTGCCATCAGTATTTGCTCAACAAAACAATTCTCAACAACTTAACACTACAGACACGGGTACCTTGTATGGTCAGTCTCAAGTGGCAACTGATGATAACTCTACAGGGCTAAACATTACAAACACAGATGTACCTGTGCTCCAGCAGGTATCGGAGAAAGGTATCTATCTAGTAGAGCTAAAATGGCCTTTAACCTATGCTGACGCAGAGAATTCCCTACAGGTAGAATTAGTATTCAATAACGCCAGTGCTCCACCCCCTACTAGCGATACAATCCCTCAAAGAGAGGACAATTTTACAGATTCAGGTCTTGAAGATACACGGACTGTTCCGGCAATTCTTGGAGGTGAGCCTATGCAAGTTGAAAGCTACGATATGGCAATTTTTACTCCTGATGGCAGCAAATTATGGGAACAGCTTGACCAGCCGGGGCAAGGTGGACGGGCGACGCAGAGAATCGAGCTTGATAGCAACTACACAGGTCCAGTCACGGTAAATATAAGGGACATCAGGCCAGGCGATAGTATGGGCGAAGCCGCTAGTGGAGCTGACATGACAGACGCAGTAACATTTACTGTTACAATAGCACCAGAATTTCCACTTGTACCAGTACTGCTTGCTATTGGGATCGTAGCTACCATTGCAGTTCAGAAATACAGGCATCGCATAATATAAGATTAATAATCTGAAATGGATAAAAATTGCAAGTTCACAGGTCTTGTATATGAGTGATATTATTTCGTGGGATAAGGCCATTGGCAAAAAGGTGAAATCAAGTGACGACAAGGATCTTGGCAAGGTTGAAAGCATAACCCTAGATTATATCCAGACAAAGGAGGGTATGATATCAAAAACATATTACTTTATCCCAAAGTATCATCTTAGCGGATACGATGGAGATAAGCTGTGGGTGTCACTTACGAAAGATGAAGTAAAAGCAAAGTTTGAGAGAGAGAACCCCCCTGAGTCATCCGAATGGGAGACGCAAGAGTATACAGAGCGCAGGAGGACCATAACGCAACAACACCCAGATTTTATAACAAACATTCCAGCATACAAACCTTCTTCAGACATGGTTCAATTGTCATGGGATAAGATCATTGGCAAAAAGGTGAAATCAAGTGACAAGAAAGATCTTGGTGAAGCAGAAAGCGTTGCAACTGAGTATATAGAAGTTAAGGAGGGAATGGTCAGCAAGAAGCACTACTATATTCCCAAGTACTACATTCAAGGCTTTGACGGCGACAGCTTGTATACCTCACTCACTAAGGAGGTCATCAAAGATCGCTTTGAGCGCGATAGTCCACCATCTCCTTCAGAATCGCAGACTCCAGAATACCAAGGGCGGGTGAGCCAGGCAGAATCTGTTCATCCGAAATTTGTTTACGGCGTGCCCAGGATGGCAAAAGAACCGTTGACGGAAATATCGGCTGATTACTCTGGAAGAACATACAACATACCGTGGGACCAACTGATTCACAAGCATGCCAGGACGACTGACAAAGTAGAGATAGGATATGTTGAGAGGATAGGGGATGAGTTTATTGTGATAAGAGAGGGTGTATCAGATGTCCATGTATATTATATTCCCAAGACGTATATCCGCGAATATGACGGAAGCCAGATATGGATAGATGCACCGAGTGGCCTTGTCAGATCCAAGTTTGAAAGGAAAACCGAACCTCCAGTTGAGGAGCTGCGAGCCATGGCAACAGAAGCTCCGCGTTATAGAAAGATTGAGTCGCAAGCACAGCTCAAAGAAGAAACAGATACAAGCACGTTAGAAACCGACATCGATCTAAATCAAAGCAATATAGAAAAAAGATAGAGGGTGCCTAACCTGCGCCATTTTTTATGCAACTTTTATTACTGGCGCGTAATTCGCAAGCCACTCTCGGTGTTTCTTGTAATCAGGGTCAGCTTCCTTCACTAGCTGCCAAAATTGGTGTGAGTGATCAAACTCTATTAGGTGCATAAGTTCATGGATCATAACATAGTCAATGACATTGGAGGGGGCTGCTACTAGAAGCAGGTTGAAATTCAGGTTCCCGTTTTTTGAGCAGCTGGCCCATCTTGACTTTTGATCCTTTATTGATATCTTGTTGTACTTGACATTAAACCTACGTGCAAGCGTTGGAAGTCGATCTGCAATTATTCTGGCAGTGTGCTGCTTATACCATTCATGTATATGCTGCTTATACCTTCGTCTATCAGTAACGTGAAATGTTATGAGTTTAATGGCGTCACTGACCACTGTTGATGGTCGCCTATCCTTTACTACATGAAATCTATACCTGCTGCCAAGAAAATAGAGGCTATCGGGTTCTAGCCCCCCGTTAAGTTCTTTTAATTTACTATAGTGTTGAGAGGTCCGGAGTATCCAATCCCGCTTTGAAGTAACGAAGATCTCAAGCTCTTTGGGATTGTAGCTCAGGGGCACCATAGCCTGCACGCCATTTATATCAGATACTAGCCGCAACCGCTTTGTCCTCTTGTTCGGGCAGATCCCAATTCTAATGGTCATGTTGTCATCAAAAACAACTGAGAGAGACAATTAACAGATTCAAGTTTTGATAGTTGTTAAAGAATTTTATGCATAAAATAGATACAGCCTAATACGCTTTTTCTTTCTTAAACACTCTGTGGCTATTGATAAATTTAGGGTCTACAAAATATAATATTTATGGATTATTTTATATAAAAATTATTTATAATATTGTGTGATATCCTTTTTAATAAAATGAGTTCGAACTTATGGTATCATGGGGTCAGGCAAGTATTTCAATAAAGGTGTCAAATCTTTGGATTCCCCTCATGTTGGACACGTTGTGAGGGAAACCTCAGACAAAATTGTAGTCTTTGGTGAAGGCGATGATAGATATGATATTCCTAAAGATAAGATTAGATTTGCCGCAGCCAATGTTCTTATTGACTTACCATTTCATGAAATTGTGAAGAACTACAAAGTTAGCAGAGAGCAGCCACTACCTATCGATAGTGAGCATGTACATACTGAGTCGCCAGAGACTGTAGATTTGGCAACGTATGAAGGAAAATATCCAAAGTCGCTCTTTAACAAAGGTGTCAGAACGCAAGACGAAGAGCACATAGGGCACGTGATGACTGAAGCGGGAGACAAGATAGTGGTATGGGGACACTATAACTGGCGGTTTGACGTTCCAAAGTCAAAGATTATTGCTGTTGGCAGAAATGTCATTTTGGGAATGGATTACAACGAGGTATTCAAATACAAAGTTGACAGAAATGCTCCGCTGCCCACGGGAGAACCGATAGATCGTTTAGCCTAGGGAGCAGAAAAAATGCAGTAAATAAAAAAAGAATGCTTGATGACAGGTATTTCATAAATTATCACATTCCATATTTCTGATAGTATATGAGCAAATGATTTATTTTTTTATAAAACTAAATCACACCTGCTTGCCGCAGCTTTTGCGGCAGATAGGTTTCTGAGAGGTACTTGAAGCCGTGCTTGAAGAATGCGTCAAGCTCGCACTTTTCCTTGTTCTTCAGGAATATATCAAGCTCTTTTTGCCACTTTTTGTCTTGGAACCAAGGTTTTTTCTTCATATCGTTTGCCCTGTTGAGATCTTCTTCTGACGCAGCAAGTCTTGCAACTTCGGGTATATTGTATTCGTAAATGTCTGAGAATAGCATACCAAGTATCTTGGCATCGGGTGTGACGAGCCTGTAACTATCGTAACTGAGCGATTCGCTTCCGATCTTGTATCGCAACGCAATGCCAAGCCCCCAAGGGTCGGCATCTGCAAAAACTACTACAGGCTTTTTCCATTCTTCGTTGAGTGCCCTAACCATCATTCTGGTCGCTCTGTCTGGCTCACCCGAGCCAGTCATCAGGATTGCATTGTGCTTCTGTATAAAGCCAGATTTGCGTATATTGTTTAGCACAGTATCTTTTTCCACCACCATTACAAAGTCGGCCTTAACGTCTACTATTTCAACGTCGCGTATGTTGGTTGGTATCAGCTGCGACGTAGCTCTGCTGCCAAGATTGCAATTTATGATATCGCCCCCAACTCGGAGTGTAATCGGGCCGGATATCATGCCCTTTGGTTTTGAGGTGACAGAGAACTCTTCTCTTGGAACACCAGTCAGGAGCTCAATTGCTTTGATTGCATCATCCGAGTCGTCTTGGCTGTTCCAGAACTTTTGTTTGTTCTTTTCATCGCCCACAGTACTCAGGGTGGCATAGTACATTCCACGTATTGTGCTCTCCATTTCCTCATTTAGTAGCTTACGCACGGCATTAGCCATTACCAGATACTGTGCAAAGGTCGGTATTTTCTTGGTACTGTCAGGGCTTATGCTGACCGTCTTGTCACCAATCGTTAACATTCTTTCTTCATCAGACCAAACTGTGTTGTCATAACCCACCTTGGGGACATTTAGTACAGGCATGGTCTTCTGTATCATAAGATCAGTGCTGACATCTTTCATTATCAGTTTAATTTTTTTGATAACTTCTAAGTGACGCTTGTCGGCAGGCATTATTTTTACTTACTCCTTCGCCCCTTTGGCTTAGTGCTGTCAGATACATTGTCAAGTGTCATTTGCGCTTGATTCTGCTTCTTGTCTTTCCGCAGGGTTTCCGGTATCTTTTCCTTCTTCATCAGCGATTTTGTTAGCTTACCCTTTCTCCTTACAGTAGTCATCATAAGCTGTTTATCCTTATCGGGGTTGACTACTTCGCCATGGCTCTCTAATGATGTTTCTTCTGCTTCCTCTTCGAGGCGCTCGCCTGTTATCTTATCCTCCTTTTTGTCTAGTACTCCGCCCGTGATCTCACCTTTGACGTGCTTTTCTGCAAGCTCGGTAAACGACTGCTCTAGCTTAGAAGCGTCAAGTTTGATGGATTCTGAAATCGCATCCACTACCAAAGGAATGTAATACTTATATAGGTTAAGCCTGCCTTGAGCCTCCTTCATCCGTAGCTCTTTTCTTATCTGCGCGCTCACTTTGCGATAGAGCTCAGACAGGCAATATTTCATATGTTTTTTCAGCTCGCCCTCTGAGGCTATGCTTTCCTTGCCGGCAGTCTTGTACGGGATCTTGGTAGAACAAATGTGGAAAAAGGTATGAATTGGCAAAAGTTCTACAGCTCTATCAGATTTGATTTCACCGTTTGTAAATTGCGCCTTTGCCTCTTTTTTGGTGATCCCCATTTTATTTATCTCAACTTCGGAGACTACTTCCCTTGCTACGTCTGATCCTTCGTCGTATAGCAGAGGAATCTTGTTTGCGAACCTATAGAGCTTGAATGAGGGTATGTCACCACCATATGCTATTCCGCACTCGACAACAGTAGGCCTGTTGTTGATAACACAAGTACGTGAGGCATAGGCAGTGAGTGCTGGCTTCAATACTTTGACTGTGAGCTGAGGCCGTTGTTGGATTTCTGTAGTGGATGTTTCTTTGGAAACCGTCTCCCTAGTGGTGATAATTGTATATTCAGAGGTCATTCCAGTCGTTAGGATCTGTTCTCCAATTGGGCTCAGATGATCCGTATTTGCCTGCTGGAAGTTGATATACTTACATACCTTCACAATTTCTATAAGTTCATTCTCAGTATACTTGTCAGCGGGCTTGTTCTCTACTTCTGCTTTAGAAATGATTTCTTTTGCCTTTTCACTTGACATCTTTTGAAATGAAGCGGATAAGATTCCCTGAAGTGTGGTCTTTTGATTCATGAAATTCATTATAGCCTTCTTAAGCGTCTGTAGATCCATGTCTGCTGGATGAGGGAGAACTTCTTTGGCGGGTTGTGGCATGACTTCCGTCCTTCTTTCAAACCGGACCTTGCCCTCATCAGTTTCGTATTCAATAATAGCATAAGGATTGACAATGCTTGTTTGGCTAATGTATTCATTAATCTTGTTCTTTATGTTATTCCTTGTGATTGGAGAAAGTTTTGCATGGAGCACCGCCTCAACCTTGAAGCCAGAGTCGTCGCCTATCTCGCTCTCTTCGCCCTTTGTTACTTTTTTTGCAAGTACTATTGGCTTATTTGTGCTGATATCTGTTCTAAGCGCAAAATGATATTCCACACCTTCCTCAATCGATTTTGACCAGACCTTGAGTGGATGAATAGTATCTTTGGTGGAAAACGCAGCTATCATTTTGAGACCCACACCAAACAGGCCGCGCTGCTGCTTTTCAACGTATTTGCCTGATGTCAAGAACGAGCACACTGCAATTGGCACCTTATCAGAGGGTATCCCAATGCCGTTGTCCTGACATGTAATCATCCAGAGGTCATTTGACGCATCAAGCAGTTTAAGCGACAGTGATACCTTGGGCAGAATATGATCTGTCTCGCACGAGTCAAGAGAGTTTTCGATAAGTTCCCTCACAGCCATATACAAAATACGTTCAGTGGTAAAGCCTGCGAGTGCGGAATTATCGACAAAGAACTCCGACTCGGCTTTTTTATCATACCTCACCTTTCCTTTCAAGACTGCGGGCTTTGACTGTGCAGCTGCAACCTCTACAGTAGCCTTTTGCTTCAAAGTCATTCAGACTATTCGGTAACTTAATTTAACTTTTTATGAAAAATTTCTTGAGTTAATGGATAGAAAAGGTTAATCTGTAGAAGATCCCTTGAAAATTCTTTCTTCATGTTTTTGAACTGAGGGAGCTTTAATGTCAGAACGATCCTCTAGGAATCTTAAGCACAGCGAAAGAGAGCTAGCAGCCTAGATGTTGTTGTTGTCGTCGTCATTACCATGCGTGAACTGATAGGGATTGTTCCTCTGATTCTGGTTCACAACTGCGATAGTGTTTCTGAGGAGATGATACATACTATCATGGCAGGGGCATGCACACATCTTGGTCATAGTGGAGGAGTTGACTGTCTCTTTAATGATTCCATTGCACAATCCATGATCATTCTTGACGCAGTCATCTGACTTGACCACAGATATTTTCTCAGTATTTAGTATATATAGTGAATGGAAATGGTTAAATCAACTTTCCTCTCCTTTTCTTGCATGAAGATTTATTCTGAAAGCAGGCCATGGGGCAAATTTGAGAAATTCCATGAGAACAAACCTTGCACCGTCAAATTGATTTATGTCAATGCAAATTCTCGTCTCAGTCTCCAATATCACAAGAAGCGGTCTGAATTCTGGAAGGTAATCAAGGGTACTGCTATGGTCGAGATTGATGGAAAAACTGTTACCCTCGGAGAGGGAGGGACGATTACGATCCCAAGGCAAGCTAAACACAGAATACTTGCGCTTGAGAGTGACTGCATAATACTTGAAATTGCATACGGCAGGTTTGACGAAAACGACATTGTCAGATTAGAGGATGATTACCACAGGGTCACAGTGCCAAAGACTAGGATAGCAGCTGCCTAAGCGAATATGTATAGAAATATCAATTCAAGATTCGGCCATGATAGAGCTCAAAGTAATGAGCCAAAGAGTGCAAGGGCTGTAAGCATAGTTTTGGCAAAAAGAGTAAGAAGATCATTACAAAGGCGGTGTATTGATGGTAGAGATTAGTGAAGGCTATTACCGTTCGAGCAGATACGATATCTCTGACAGTCATTTCTTTGATAAGAACAGACATGGACCCTTTTTTGACAATTACACACCAATGGATAGCACTAGCTGGAATAAGAGAGTGCTTGAAGTTGAAAGTGAAGGCAGGCCATAATTGAGGCTTGTAGATACCTTCAAGGCAAGTCTGGACCCCCATCTGTTCAGTCTTTACCGAAGATATCTTTATTCAAGGTACAAGGCAACGGATGAGCTTGCACAGGCAGAAGTAGTGCATGAGAAAGCAAAAGAAATTCTGCTCAAGATGACGGACAAGTTTAGGCAAAATATATCATATTTTGATCCCGGTGATCAGCTCGCAGTTGAAATTGAGAATCACAAATTGAAAAGCCCGGTTGGGATCGCCGCTGGGTTTGACAAGAACTGCGACGTACTTACTCCAACATCATATGTCTTTGGCTTTCTGAATCCAGGCAGTGTGCTGAAAGATCCTAATACTGGCAATCCTCAGCGACCCAAGAGTGAGGGAACAGTCAGGATTCTAGTTGACGACGAAAGAAAGGCAATAATTAATGCACAAGGCTACCCCCATAAAGGCCTCAATTATTCAATTTCGAAATTAAGAGAATTCGCGGAAGGTTCAAGGGGCGATGCAAAGGTGCTGCTCAACTTTTCAGGCATTACTGACACTCACACTGAAGATGCAGTACTCGATTCCTGCAAAGAAATTCTAGTCAGAGCTGCACCCCTTGTCGACTTTGGGTTTGAAGAAAATAGGACTTCGCCAAATACTGATTTTAATAAAATCCTCCAGACACCCGAGTTCACGAAAAAGATAACCGACCTAATGAACACACACGTCCCAGGAAAGGTCAAGGCATCAAAGATATCTCCATATAACAAGCTGCCGCCGTCAGATGAAGAAAGGAAATCCAAGCTCAAATCGATCAAGGTATTTTATGAAAATGGCGGAAACATAGTCACGCTAGGGAATACAAGGCCGGTAGACACTAGAACTACCAAGTTTTATCGAAACTTTACGAGGGTGGTTGCAGGTGAGAGTGGCAAACCGCTTTTTCCGTACATGTTGAAGCTGGTAGAGGATGTGCATAGAGCGTTTCCGGATATGACGATAATAGCCTGTGGTGGTATTTTTTCGGGCGAAGATGCATGGAAAGCATACCAAAATGGGGCAACTCTGCTCTCGCTCTATACAGCTCTTACATACTATGGCTTTGGTGTTGTAAGGGACATACACGATGTTTTGAAAAGAAAGCTAGGAGGTGAAACATTGCAGGATTTCATAGAAAAGCGCGACGGCCACGTGCGGTGAATACTAATACAAACCATTGCAAAGTATTGGAAACCTTTTAATGCACCTGTAATCACTTTCCTCTAAAAGGAATAGGGATTTGGAGCGTTGGGAAAGTATCCTAAAGTGGTTCTTGCTGCTGACCGCACTTTGATGTCCCCTTATAGAGGGATCTCACTTGCATCATTCTTCGGATGTGCGCCAGCACTGGACATGAACAGAGATCACAATTCATTTTGGTACTATATGATGCGCAATCAGGTCACCCCAAGAGTTCTTTTTGATTTTATTTGCAATCCTATTGAGCATACAAATGGCGTCGCCAATTACGCTCCCTACGGCCTAAGAAAGGTTGAGGCTGCGCTCTTGAGGGACGGCTACAAACCAGAGGATGTCGTGGTTTCCCACCCCGATCACATCGAGAAATTCATCGGGCCCGAAACAGAAGTAGTCGGAACGTATGAGATGGATCCGCTTGGGATGGGGCCAGTGACTATGACGTTCACCTACGGCCGTAAACAAATGTCCTATGATGAATTTTACAACCGTGAGCTTCATATGAGAATCAATGCCGCTAAGGCAAGGACAGGGAGCAAAGCAAAAGTGATTGCTGGTGCTTCTGGCACTTGGCAGTATAACTACGATCCAGCCAAGATAGAGGAGTATGGCCTTTATGGCGTTGTTGAAGGCGAGCTGGGAGGTATTGGCCCTGAAATTGATGGGGCGGGAGGCAAATTCTTCGATGCGATTATTGCAGGTGAGTGTGATACTGCCAATCCCTTCAAGAAGAGCCAGTTCAAAGTTGAAATTAAAGAGTTTGCTAGAAATGGCAGAACACACCACGGCAGGTTCATCCACTATTGGAATGAACCATCGGTCAGTGAGATTCCAACGATCGTCAACCCCAGCATGCATGGCATGGTCGAGGTTATGCGGGGCTGTGGACGGGGCTGCAAGTTCTGTGATGTAACACTGAGGCCACTTAGGTATTATCCGGTTGAAAAAGTGCAAAAGGAAATAGAAGTGAACATGAAATACGGAGGGTTAAAGAATGCATGGGTCCATAGCGACGACATTTTTGTCTATGGTCTTAACCCGAGGACAACAAAGAACATGCAGCCAAATAGAGAGGCCTTGGAAGAACTGTTCAAAGGTATCATGGCAACGGGCATAGAGCATACAAACCCGACCCATGGGACGCTTGCCGGCGCAATAGCAGATGAGAGACTCATCCCGAACATATCAAAGATAATTAGAGCCAGCCCCGACAACCACATTGGCATCCAATGTGGTTTTGAAACTGGCAGCATAAGGCTAATCGGCAAGTATGCAGATCGCAAGCTGGCCCCATACAAGCCAGAAGAGTGGCACTGGGTAGTCAAGACCGCCATTAAGACACTCAACGAGAACTACTGGGTTCCCGCGTTCACGCTCATCATGGGTCTTGACAACAATGAGACACAGGAGGACAGCTGGGAGACAATTCAGCTCATACATGAGATCGAGACTGAGCAGCCAGATAGCAAGTTCACTACGACACCGCTTACCTTTGTACCTATTGGGCTTCTTGAGAAATCAGACTTTTTTGATATAGGTAATACGATGGACCCAGGAAAGTTGGGCGTCATGTACAAGACGTGGCAGCATAACTTCAAGTACGGCATCAAAAAGTTCATGGGCAAAGTAGGGCACAACAACCCAATAAAGGACTGGTTCTTCACGCAAATGGCTGCAACTCTCGGTGGCGTACCACTCTCTGCAATGGAGAAATTCGCAAGGAAAAAGGGCAGAGAGCACGAATATGCCATTGAAAAGATAAAAGCAAAATACTGGTAGGATCCCAACTTTATTAGAACATAGCTTCTTTCTATGCTATCGATGATGTCCTTCATAGGGGAGGGTCTGAAGCATAAGGCAATGGCTTGCTGAAACTATTTAAGATCAGACAGCGTCAAGATAGGCTCAGGCTCAGGTAATCAGAAATGTAGCGTCAGAAGGCTGTACAAAGGTCGTGAAAATATCAATGCGTAAGTAAAGAAAGGGTGATTTTTGACGTCGAACAAATATAGCGAAGTATTTTCATTTTGTTTAATTTAACTTGGATTTATAAATATAAAAAATAATAGGCTAGCTTCTTGATACGTTTTTCTTTTGTGCTTATTTTCTTCTGGAAGCATCTGTTTCTTTGCTTTCAGTCGTCTCCGTAGTTTTGATCATAGTTGATGCTGCTGCTCCCGTTGGGATATCACTATATCTGCCCTCTTGCAGCCTACCAACCTGTATCTTTTGCATTCTGTCCAAAGATCCTCGCAGTATTGAAGTTAATCTTGCGATTTCATTAGAATTGTGTCTTGCATAATTCGTAGTTGCTCTACTTGCTTCAATTCCTGCAAATAATATGTTAGTAGCCATGCGAGTACCTGTTGCTACCGAGTCAGTCATTGCATTTATATCCCTTGCATAAATGTCTGCCCTATCTCTAGACGACATTCCCATCCACCACCAAGGTTGGATCATATATCCATCATCCAATAATTGTTGTTACCGCAGCTAATAGTGTCAGTGCTACTGCTAGCTCTATCTGCAAACGGAGTCCATGCAGACTGCATAGAATTGATTACCTCTTTTGTGAATCCAAAAAGTTATCTGCAATCTCTCGAGTTGCATCGGCTCTCTCGTTCTGGAAATCAGTAACCGTTTGAGAGTATCTGGGGTCCCCCTCCTTTCTTCCTCTATTGCCTTGCGAATATTGTCTTTTGTCTCATCAATTGATCTATGATTGCATCCTGCTGTTGTCGTTGCAAGAATTCTGTCCTTTTACGTTCCTCTCGTCTAGATATGTCAACTGGATGACGATTAAACCATATAAACAGAATGATTGTAGTCGTTGCATCAAGAACGCGCCTCTATACGCAATAGACGGAAAAATCACTTTAAAAGCTTAAGATTAAGAAGTTTTACTTTTAAACGGATACGTGAGCCTTAAAGCTCACAGACTCACGTTGATCGCATCATTGCTAGCTGATCTCAGAGATCAGCTAGCAATTATTGTTACACGTTAGAAGATATCGTTATTATATGTTTTAGATGTATATTCTGTCCATAATCACACAGGTTTCTTCCATAGAACAGAATCTTGTATAGACGCATAGGGGCGTCCATATTCTACTTAGAGTGTATTGAAAAAAGCGAATTGAATAGCACAAGTAATCAGATGCATCAAAAATTCAAACATTTTGTGTGCGCTATTAAGCAGAATTTTTGACAGATTCGAGAATATACTCTTTTGTATAATATATGATATCTCAGGCTACAACCATGAAATGCTAACAGAGACTGTTTTTGCACGTTTGAAATAGACATGAAAATATATGTACCCCACAATCTTGTTTACTAAATAATTTAAAGTTAGCTTATGAAACCCTTTATTTATGATAAACACTAACTTCTAACATGACATCAGAGATTTTTAGAGAAAAGCAAGAGATTAATAAAAATAAGCATCATGTGTACGACGACAAGACAATTGAAAACATGAAGCAGTATTTTAAGATTGAACATGACTCTGATGCATTACTGAGATATATAAGAAGGAATAGAATTAATCACGACGTGCTAGCTTGACGTCGTAGTTAGTTTTTTCTTATACATCGCAAGAACCATCGTAGTTCAGAGTATGTTTGAAATTTGAAATAATGCATCAAACCTTCAATAGTCTTATCATCGTATTCTAGATGATGGTATTTCTGTCTATCTTCGGTTTGCCAGGGTGTAGAAGGTCCGTCGGTCGAGTCTGTAGCCAATTTAATGTTGGTCTATATTTAGTGTTATAACGAGAATTTAACTAGCGCTTATGAATGTACTATATGACTCTCTCCTAACCTTACTGAGTACAGATAAATATAGTCCCTATTATACTAGATTGCAATAAAACTATAATTGACGAAATTGATCTAGGAATAGCGATGACTGATGTATATATAAAAGACCTTATAGAGAAATAGCCATGTTTTAGGCTTTAATGAGAAATATGATAACGAGGTGGTGTAAGAAGATTTTAGTAATAGAAACTATTGATAAAGAAAGAACCTATAACAATTTCAACGATGATTACATCACCTCTATTTAATTGTCATGCCGTCCACTACGAAAGTGAATGTCGTACAGACGAGGAGGACGATTTGGAGGCAGCCGCTTCGGTGGTCCAAAGCCGGTTGAGAGTGGCAAGGAATACGATGTTCAAGTCACAGAGATTAGTAGAAAAGGCGATGGGGTTGCCAGAGTTCAAGGATTTATTATTTTTGTAAAGGGTGGAAGAGTTGGACAGAAGACCAAAGTGAGGGTAACACACGTAGGAGATAGATTTGCAACAGCTGAAACCATTGATGGCGAAGAGCAACATCAGGTAGAGCAACAGCCATCAGCTGAGCAATCACAGGATATTGTTGGCCCTACGGTAAGAGAAGAAGAAAAGCCAGAACTACAGGACTACTCCAGCTCAGAAGCAGAAGAGATTAAACCTGAAGAACAACCTCCAACAGGCTGATACAGATTGAGCCGTTAGCTTAAAAAATATAAGTTTACATCGTAAGAGATACACGCCTAGGCTCTAAGACTAATGTCGAGCAATACATAGAGGTACATATGGTAATAAGAGAAGTTCTTAGAAGGTTCTCACATGATGGCAATCGTCAGCTGGGCTAAATAGGAATTAATATTGAAAGTTTGGTAATTGAGCAGAACAGTGGAATAAACGAGGAGGAAAGTTCCTAATATCAATATAACAAGTATTTACTAAAATGGAGATTGTGTAAAATACCGCCTGATAACTGCATAGATATATTACATTAGTATTCATATATGGAACTGATTGGGCGAGCAGTCGACGCCACAAAAGTTCACCAATGTTAATGGTTATACCATAAGGTATCTCGACTATGGGGCACCTAACGCTAAGACCCTGGTCCTTTTGCATGGAATTGGCGCTTCTGCGGAAAGATGGTCTCGTGTAATTCCTGCTCTTTCAAAGTACTTTCACCTAATAATTCCGGATATTATTGGTTTTGGTTACAGCGACAAACCTGCTGTGGAGTACACAATGGATTTCTTCGTTGACTTTCTCAAAGTATTCCTTGACAATCTCAGCATATTCAAGGCAAGTATCATTGGCTCATCATTTGGAGGTCATGTTTCCACCGAATTTGCCATCAGGTTCAACCGCATGGTCGAAAAATTAGTACTGGTGTCGCCTGCAGGTATGATGAAGACATCGACTCCAACTCTTGATAGATACATCATGGCTGCACTGTACCCCGTATACGAGCATGTCTATGGGGCATTCAGGGAAATGGCCTACGAACCAGATGCCGTCAACGAAGAGATAGTGATGGACTTCGTGAACAGAATGAGACTTACTAATTCAAAGTATGCATTCATGTCCACTGTGCTCGGTATAAGATATGCACCCAAGATGAATGGCAGACTTTTCAACATAATTGCTCCAACCCTTCTTGTGTGGGGAGAACACGATAAGATGATACCGTTGCAGTATGCCAAAGAATACGATGAAATTCCCAAAAGGGAGCTTGTAGTGATAAAGAACTGTGGTCATACCCCGTACGTCGAAAAACCTACAATGTTTAACAAAATCGTCTTAAGGTTCCTCATAGGTAGAGTGCAATAGTTAGGTTTCCTTCTGCATGGATCCTTTGCGTCGGCGCTCTATAGGTACCACAATCACCTGAACAAGATCTCCATCTTCTATGTTGAGTGCTTGCCTTTCCGCTTCGGGAATAGAAATTCTGCCGCCGCTCTGCACTGTAGTCTTGAACATTGCATTATTGAATGTCAGGCTCTGAAGAACTGCAAAGTAGTTCTGCATAGCATCTTGCTGAATATTAGAAAACTGTCGGATGAAGTCCTTCTGTGCCTCGCTTCCTTTTGAGATTGCTTTTTTAAAAGGTTCCATAGGATCTGTCGAATCGCTAGAACTCATGCGCAATAGCAAACACAATTATCATTTATTTAATGTTACCTAGTCTACTCGCATATATTTAAAACAAAATTGCTTCTGCAGATAATTAGAAAACTAGAAAGAGACTCAGCGATCGGAACAGAACAAATCCTACGGTGAGCAGTTTCAGGCAACATTAGAATTTAGTACTACTTGAAAAAGTTCAATAATAACGCTGGGTATATACATATCAGGTGCAGGCTTTTTTTCCACCCTTGATCCTATCATCAGCGTAAACAGTGGGCAGGTCTTTCTTTGGGAAAAACATGAGGATTCATGGTATGGCATACATGGTGACCGAGTTATCAAGTTCACATACTCGGACAAAGGTATTGAATTTTTTTCCTTTCCAGAAGACAAGGCCTGCTACCAAAAAATATTCAGGCTGGACGATAACATCAAAGAGATCTTTAAGGAATTATCACAGGACCCACTTGTATGCAGACTAATCAAGGCATATCCTGGCCTCCGCCTTATAAGACAGGAACCTCACCAATGCCTGTTCTCGTTTGTGTGTGCAAGCAATACCAACATACCCATGATTCGAAGGATGCTCTATAATATGACCAGAAAATTTGGTAGATGTATAAGAGTTGATGGAATAGACTTCTTTACATTTCCTTCAGTCGCAGATATCAACAAGGCAAGTCTAGATAAGCTACAGAGTTGCGGCCTCGGATATAGAATAAAGGCGGTAAAGGCTTTAGCTGATGAGATCGCAAATGGACGACTTGACTTTGATTTCTTAAAAAAAGCTAGCTATTACGAATCAAAAAAAGAGTTATTGCAAGTTTACGGAATCGGGAACAAGATTGCCGACTGCGTTCTTTTGTTTTCACTTGAAAAGCTTGAAGCGTTTCCAATCGATGTCTGGATCGCAAGAGCACTTTCTAGTCATTATGGTTGGCTTCACAAAAGTAAATTCCACGATAAGATTTCCCCTCATCAGTATCAGCAGCTGTCAGATGGCGCAAGAAAATATTTTGGAAGGTATGCAGGGTATGCTCAGCAGTATCTTTACTATCACACAAGACAGATCGCAGGTAGAAAATGGTGATAAATACTTAATAACTATCGTTACAAATGCTGAATAGTAATGTTAGCTAATCGCCCTTAATGGCAAGACCGTTAAGAACGCTTGACTGGGTGGTTATTGCAGTCCTTGTGATAGTTGCAGCCATAGTAATATACCTGCTTTGGCCGCTTATAATAGCAATAGCAATAATTGCCGCTGGATACTTTATCTATAGATGGTACACAGGCAGAAAGCTCGTCAGGACGGGTTAGCCAATCTATTTTTTCTATTTGCCAGCACAGCTTTTCTTTTCACTTCATTGTTTCGGATAATGAGACCGAATAACTTCTTCATAGCCTTCACTTAGGTTATTTATAAAAAGGCTGCGATTGGTGCTGTTCCTACAGGTTTGTGTATTGCGTTGTTGTAGTAATATCGCAAATTATGCTTTTACCTCTAATTTGCTAAGCTACTGCGTTAGATCTATAATGCTTCTTCGGATGATCAGCTTAGCTTCTGGTGAAAAGTCATATTGCTCCAAAATTACATTTGGATCTTTGATCAGTTCGTTTCTGAATTCTGGCTCGCTAGCTGCCTTAAGGAGCACCTCGCTTATAATCTCAGCTTCCTTTTGCTGTTGAGACTCCAAGGTATCAGCACGAAACCGAACGCTTGTATATATTCTTAGTGTATGATTCCTATATAACTTACGAAACGTAAATACAGCAATCGTGATTCCCATTATAGTCAGAGATAGAGGTAAAAATGTCTGCGATCCAGAACAATTTGTTTGCAAATAATGTATTATCGGTTACAGGTTGCAGATCGCAGTTCTTGGTTTGACAAGTCTACTTTTTATAGATGCGTTCTGGCCATCATAAGAAAATGCTATTCCCAACTAGATGAATCATTATGTTCCTTTGATACCCAGCACAAGCCTCATGGTAGTTAAGGCAGCAAGATGAATCAAGAGGTGTTGAACAGTAGTTTTTCAGGGGCCACCTAATGATTATTTTGCATGTGCTCCGACAACAAAGCTTATCGCTTGCAAATCTAGCGCATTTTGTTGACAGTAGACAGCGGGAGTAAAAATAAGAAGAGGAAGAGGAAGAGGAAGAAGAAAAAAGAGATAGGATAAGGTCCTATCCGGTTACATACGCCCTTTCGCCATGCTGTACAAGGTCTAGACCAATCTCTTCTTCCTTCGGGGTGACCCTTATGCCACCTGGCCAAACTACATCCATTATCTTGATAATGAGTGCAGTGATGCCCATGGCCCATGCAAGTGCAGCAAATGCGCCTACTGCATTTTCATATAGCTGTGCAGGATTGCCAAATGCAAGTCCATCGTCTCCCCACGAGGTAAACCGCGCTTCTGCAAATATACCTGTCAATAATGCGCCTGCAAGACCACCGATTCCATGCACAGCCCATGTATCAAGTGCGTCGTCCCACTTCCTCCTATTCTTGAATGTAAGTGCTGCATAGCAGACAATAGATGCCAAGATACCTATGATTATTGCTGACATTGGTGACACAAAGCCAGATGCAGGTGTGATGGCTACAAGTCCAGCAACTGCACCAGTAGCTGCACCAACTGTCGAAGGCCTTCCAGTATGTGCCCACGATATCAGAGCCCACGTTACTGCAGCCATTCCTGTAGCAATTTGTGTTGCAACAAACGCACTACTGGCATTGGTCGCAGCTGCACCAGCTGAACCTGCGTTGAAACCGAACCAGCCTGTCCATAGAAGGGCTGCACCTAATACAACAAGTGATATGTTGTGTGGCTCCATCGGGATCTTGCCATATCCCAGCCTGCGTCCAAGCATGAGAGCGATTACAAGACCGGCCCAACCAGAGGTGATATGTATGACCGTTCCGCCTGCAAAGTCAAGTGATCCTAGACAACCTGTCCATCCAAATCCACAATAGTCAGGGTTCATTCCATAGTTGTCAGGGGAGGCGATCTGCCATGTCCAATGGGCAGCAAAGTCATAAACAAAAGTTGCCCATATGACAATGAATATAATAAACGCACTAAATTTCATTCTCTCTGCTACAGATGCTACGACTAGAGCGGGTGTAATGATAGCAAACATCATTTGAAATGCCATGTATGTTGTATGCGGTATTGTGATAGCATACTGGTTTGAAGGTACATCATGTTCCACATACTGCAGTCCAGCCCAATCAAAAGTTCCTATGAATCCGTATCCTCCAGCATCAGGTCCAAAGGCAAGACTGTAACCCCACAGCGCAAATTGCACTGCAATAACGCCGGTGGTTATGAATACCATCATAAGTGTATTTACAGCGTTCTTTTGTCTTGATAAGCCACCGTAGAACATCGCCAGCCCTGCAGGTGTCATCATGAGCACCAGTGCAGAGGCTGTCAGCATCCATGCATGGTCACCAGTATCAATCTCACATGGAACAAGCTCTGCTTGTCCAGTTTCGTTGTTTGTTTGTGTCACATAGCTTCCATCCTCATTTGTCTCAAAGCAGGAATAAACTACTCCAGGGTCGTCAGCTGTATAGGCAAGTGCAGGTTCAGAAAAGTTAACGGCAGCCAGCGCAGCTATTATAGCAGCTAGGCCCAGAAAAGTGATTTTTCTATCAAGAATACTACTCTTCGTTTTACCGTCTAACATATAAGTGAAGGCTGGAAAGTTTGAATAAAAGCATTTATCTTAATTTTTATTAACTCAGATATATTTTGGTTCATTACAAAAGTGAAAATAATAACGTAAAAGGAGAATTTTATGATAAGGTGCTATTATCAGAACTGTAATCCAAACTACTATGATTGACATAAATATGTGCCAGCCACTTGAGAACACAATTGGCCGCCGATATCAAGTCCTTAATTGAAGATTGGAGAAGCAGTGTCGTCACTCACATTACATCCTCTGATGACACTAATAGGCTGGCTGAGTATGCTCTACATCTTGCAAGGATACTTGCTTACCCTACTCTAGATGTTTCGGGGCTCTTGTCCTCGATAGATACAATGGGACAAGAGGTGGCCCGAATGCTTAAAAAAGGCGGCAATATGCCTCCTAGACCAACCCAAATAATAGAAAAGATAAACGACTTTCTCTTTAACGTGCAAAAATTCAAACCAAATACTGATGACTATCATAATCCACTTAATAGCTATCTCAACATAGTAATCGAACGTAAAAGAGGGATTCCTATTACGCTTTGCATACTTTACATGAGAGTGGCCCGATCGGTTAATTTCAAGGTGTATCCTGTGAATTTTCCTGGCCACTTTTTGATCAAGCATATTCTCGAGGATAACAGCGGCGAGATCATTGTCGATCCATTTAATGGAGGTAGGATAATGGACGACTATTCACTCAAAGCGTTGATTGAACAAGCATATCCACAACAGAACATTCCTCTTACACATGCACTTGTAGAGAAAGCAACAGCAGCCCAGGTTATGATAAGGATGCTGAACAATCTGAAAGGAAGCTATTACGAAGCACAGGACATTGACAGATACAATATTGCAAATGAAATGGTACTTGCAATTGATCCGTATAACCCTGATGCGGTAAGAGACAAAGGTATCGTACTTCTTAAAAATGGAGATCCTTCAGAAGCATTAAAAGTTCTGAACTCTTATCTAGAAATTAACCCAGAAGCAGAGGACGCCGACGACGTACTTGATATAATCCGCCAGATCAGGTCTGGAAATAGATAGCGCTGCGGACATTATCCAGAAGGGTAAGATAGAAGTTAGTAGGAGCTTGACTATCAGTGTACTAAGAAACGAAGCCATTAAGATAGTTGATGATTATATCAATGATAGGATTGGAAAAGATATTGCTGCTTTTCCGATCCATATGAAGACGAAGATGCTAGATAAGGAAGTTATAGTTAAATCGCTTGTGGATTTATCTACGCTTAAACCAAAGGATAATCTCGAAGAACTGAAGGAAAGGCTTGAGACTCAGAATGAGAACAGTGTTCAAATTGAACTTGAACCCTTACCATAGATGCCCTTAGAAGAATATTTGAGATACTAAACTAAAATCTACTACAAGCGACAGAGCGCAAATTTCTCTGATGGACCTATTCGGTCCTGTTGGTGCGGGCATTGGTCGTGGTAGTTATGGTGTCCATCTGACTTAGCAGCTTCTTGCCCTTAGGAGTAATGCGATTTATTACAAACCATGCACCTCTTTCTATGGGGGGCTCTTCCTCTCGTAAAATGTAGCCTAGTTTTTCAGCACGTTGTATTACCTTCATTCCATAAGTCCGAGAATTAAAGACATCATGACATGCTTTCCGTGTGGATATCCCCATAGCACCAGCCTTGTTAACATACTTGAGCAACCTAACTAATCCTTTATTCATCCTTGCAAATTCATAGGCTGCAAAATCAACTGTTGTTGCATCGTTATCTTCTGGCTTTGTAGTAATTGTCACGCTATTACAGTGACAATAAACATGATATTAAACCTTCCTACCTCCCTCTAATTATCCCAACAAAAAGATCTTTGTAAAGTTCTAGTAAATATATAGAAGTGAGTATCCTTTTGCGCATGTAGTACTGAGCGATTACTCTAAAAATCCTGCTACTATTATCCAAATACGTACCTGATGAGGTACACGCACCTAAATGGTAGTAGTAATAACGACTGCGGAGTATGTTCAGATTATAGCTGCTGGAATCTATGCAACAGCATTATTTTATACCATCGTGACATTTCGGCGTAGTAAGAGACTAGACCAGCTTAATATGTCAGATCGCATTTTCTCTGAACTACGGGAATTGGATAAAGAACTTGCTAAAATACCTCCAGAATCCCAATATGATAATGCTAGGAAGCAAATGTACAATCGTATATTTGGCACCTTAGACTACCTTGCGTTTAATGTCAATCGCAAGACCATTGACGATAAGAGCTTATTAGATTACATGAAACCCTTCTTAATCAGTTATTATGAAGATGTATTTCTAAAACAAACATCGGTAGAAGAAAGGGATTCTCCGTATTATCAAGAATTTAAGAAATTCTATCTCAAACTCAAACAAAGATCTACTACTACTAATACCTAGCAGTATATCCTGCTGCTGCGTTTGCTCGTTGTTTGAAAGGCTTGTTTGCGGGTTTAAAGCGTAATAATGTATTGCAAATTTTGCAGCGCACTTCTGGAGAATGGGATGGAACCCACTTTTCACATTTTGAACAGTATCTAAAACCATGTGAGTATTTTGGGTTCATTGTTAATTCTAACCTTCTACTACTAGCTACTACTGCTATTATGTTGTTGATTTAGCAAGTATTTGTAGCCTTCATCTGTAACTTTGACTATTACAACGGCCGACTGTCTCTTGACCTCTCTTCCCATTTTACGCGCTCTTTTCTTTTGACAGTTAGTGACTATAACCAACCCTTGATCAGCTAAAAGCTGCAAATACTGTCTTGTTTGTGGATAGCTAAGACGTGTTGACGATACAATCTTGGCTAGCGATGCTCCCGGATCGTCAATCAAATTATTGTTATACTCTGTGCCTTTGCCAATGCTTTCATTGACTGCCTTCAGAATATTGATTAATACATCATGTTCGAATTTTCTTTTTAATGATGCTCCTGCTGTTTCCGTAGTGGTAGTGGTAGTAGTCGTATGGTATATGGCGTTATCAGGTATCTGTTAAGTATACTTATCATGAAGCTTGAAAGTTTCGTAATGATATGGATTCTTCTCTTTTAATCATTATTCATTGACATAGCAATTCACGGATAAGTGATATTGCAGCTGTTGTTGTTGTTGTTGTTGGTGTCGAGACTCTTTTGTGACTTGTACTTTCCTAAGTCTTTCTTAAGCCTAACAGTTGATTGCAGTCTCTAGATTAAAGCATTGATTAGAGCCTGGTC
>DATCWI010000072.1:0-9445 GCA_036566425.1 Nitrososphaera sp. | reverse complement strand
CCGCTTGGGAATAGTACAAGGATATCTAGTTTACATCGTTAAAGTTGCAAACTTTGACTCTGAAACAAGCCGTACTGTGGTAGTGGATGCAGGAAATGGTGCAGTATTGCATACCTCTGGAGATATGCCATTATATTTCGGCGGAGGTGGTGGTCCTGGCTGCGGATTTGGAGGTGGTGGTGGTGATGGACATCATCATAAGGGTTTTGGAAGTCATGGGGGAAATTATGACAGAGGTATGACAGCAGATAGTAGCAATAGCAGCAGTGGCCAATTTACAGGTAACGGATTGGTTGCATCACCAGCATTAGGTATATGATGGCTACGACCGTTACACACACCTTTCTTTCTTTCTTTTTCTACCATGCTGGTATACATAGCATGAATAGCTGTTAATAACACTACAAAAGATTTTGTATGTCGTCATTTCTTGCCTTTCTTTTCCTTATCCTGGACCTCAGATCATATTTCCGTGTGGTAAAGTAAGATACATCTATTTTTGCCAGTAGTATTTTGAGGTTGAGTTAATAGCCCTCGCCTTAGTCCATAAGGAGAGCAATTTTTACCAACTGACTTGCTGTTTATCATAATAATTGTATCCTGTTGGTCCACCATCAGGCAGAGTTGCCAACCAAACAGGCGTAGCAGCACCGTCTTCAACTGACCTTGTAGCATTCTTTCCTCCCATATCAGTTCGCACCCATCCAGGGCATACTGCATTGACAAGAACATTGGTTCCCTTGAGTTCTGATGCAAGCATGACTGTCAAAGCATTCAAACTAGCCTTTGACAGAGAATAAGCTGGCCAAAGCCCACCAGATGTAGCCATATATTCAAATTCACCTGCGCCACTAGAGACATTCACTATTCTACCAAAACTGTTATTTTTCATAAGAGGGATGAAAGCTTTGCACATACGCCAGGCGCCAAGTAGATTGGTTTCCAAAGTAATCTTTACAGTTTCCAAGTCGGCATTTGATGCAGTAACATCATCTTTATCGATAAGGATGGCTGCATTGTTTACCAAGATGTCAAGCCTTCCAAAACTTTTTTCAACCTCCTCTAAAATTCTATCAACACTGACCTGACTTGAAATATCTAATTCCATGGGAACCACTTTTTTCACACCATCTTTAGCAAGCTTCCTTACTGCGGCCTCTCCGCTAGCTGAATTTCTGGAGGTAAGGATTACATCGATTTTCTTCATGGCTAGCTGCTTGACTATCTCAAAACCTATTCCTCGATTAGAGCCAGTTACAAGAGCCACTTGTTGCTTCATATACCCAGATTTTTCTCTCATTGTAAATAATTGTTGAGGATATTAAACGAGCGGGCCCTGATCCATTGTGATTAGAGAACTTGGGTCCGTTAGGCTTTGGACTAAATTCATTTGGATCCCAATCTCCCGTCTGCTTTGCTAAAGGATAGTATATGACACAAACCTGTTTGAGTACCGCATCCACTGCTGAAGCAACGAACAAGCTCTGGAAAATGCCTCTGCTGCTTTAAGCCTTGATAGGTTGAGTATGTGCTATAACTAAAGTACTATTTCGCCAAAACTATTGTTTGGTCGTCTCTGTTCCAATCAATGCTTTTATCGTTTCAATCCATGCTTTTTGGTTTTCAGAATTACTTGTTTGTAATAATAGCTTATTTACAGCTAATCCGTTGTAAAGTGCTATAAGAGCTGAAGCAACAATGTCGGCTTTGATATCTTCTCTTAAAAATCCTCTCTCAATTTGTGTCTTTAGAAATTCTTTTACCACTCGGTAAACCTTGCTCTGGTTTTCAGCCAATATTTTCCTTAATCTAGGAGTACGTGTTGATACTGCAATCATTTCAAACCATATGGTGTCACTGCCAAGACTTCTTTTTCGGTACTCATCATAGAATCTCTCAGCATCTGGCAGAACGTTCTCTTTTCTATTGAATAATCTAGACAGCTGCTTTCTTAATTCTTCTAGATTGTGATCACATATAGCGTAAAAGAGATCTTCTTTGTCTTTGAAGTAAAGGTATAACGTGCCCTTGGCTAGACCAGCTGCTGCAGCAATATCTTCCATTCTTGTTCTATCAAACCCTTTCTTGGAAAAATTCTCCATTGCTGACTGCATAATCCTTTCTCTCAGCTCTGTCCTGTATTGTGGATTAAATTTTGTGCGCATTGTGATTTTTCTCTCTCCCTTTGACTCACCCAAGATCTAAGATGCACAATTCTCTATAATGTATTATGGAATACAGAATAAAGAACTGTATGTGAGAATATGAAAAAAGCTCTTGGCTCGTGAGAGACATACACACTATATAAGGCATAAGATCGCAACGCCCATCTCAAATTTGCAGCAATGCTCGCATTTTTTTGATCCGTGCAAAGTAAAACTGTATTTATAAACATGACTGACCAGTCAGTCATATTTATTAAGGACTGACTCGTGTCAATAACCATGTCTTTGAGATTATCGCCTTTGAAGACGAATGTGCTACTGGCAGCACTGCTTGTAGCCACTGCCGGTGGAATCTTGCAGATAGGTGGTGCAAGCTGGGACATTACATCGCATATTCTAAGACAACCAGAAACATTTTTCACACCATCTCATACGGTACTCTATACAGGCGTCGGCCTTACAACATTTGCAGCAATAATCGGTGTATTTATTTCTCTGAAAAATAGGGAAGATATACGAAATAAATCATTTTACACTGCTTTCAAATTATTGATAATAGGCACAGCCATTCAAGTTATTTCAGGGCCAGGCGATTTTGTATGGCATTCGGTATATGGTGTCGATGGTCTGATGAGTCCACCCCACTTGGCTCTTGCCACAGGTATTTTGATTAACGCTATTGCTGCTGTAGTTGGGCTTGCAAGGATCATACAGTATATACAATCGAAGAGAAATCAAACACTAGCCAAAACTGCTTTGATCCCGGCTTTTGCTGCACTATGGTTTTCCTCTATCTGGTATATCTTTATGTTTGCGCTTCCACTTTCTAATGGCGAGCACTTTAATTTTAATCCTGACCCAGCGGTAGGTGTAGTAATAGCCACAATAGCACTTCCATTTGTTAGTGCAATGATATTTCTTATTTCATCTAGGACAATAGGCCGGCTGGGAGCAGCAAGTGCAGTAGCAGGAGTTGTAATCACTATGAATGTACTTGCAAACATTGCTCCGGCATATCAATTCTTAGGGGGTTTCCTTCCTTGGCAGTTACTTGCAATCATTCCAGCCACTATTGTAGCTGATGTTGCGATCCATAGAGCAGTTCCACGAACGGGTATGATAATTGCAGGGGCTTTAATTGGTATTACATTCTACATCTTTAACTATCCCATGCTTCCAATGGCATTTGCAGAATTGCTAAATCAACCCAATCTGTCTATCGAGGACATTTTGCCAAGCATGTATTCTAGTCTTTCACAGGTCATTGTCATGACAGCTGTCCCAAGTGTCCTTTCTGGTATAGTTGGTGCGGTCACTGGCTCAAAGAAGATACAAGTGCCACGAATTGATGTGGCAATATCAAGATAGTTGGGTGAAGGCGCATCATGACTACAAGATTGGCAAAGGTATTAGCCGTAGCAGCACTCATTCTGTTTCTCATCTCTGGAATAGATGTTGCCACAAATGCAGCAGGAGGCGATTTATTGCCGCTTAGCTCAATGGTTAGAGGAATGATTTTCGGCTTTGGAGCAGTTGCAGTGGCAACAGCAGCATTCTTCGTTTCAATGAACAGAGGATCGATCTTGGTATCGATCTTGTTAATTGTTACTGGCACTCTTATGGTGATAGCCGGCATGGTATCTACTAGAGGCTTGACCCTAATCTGGTTTCCAGGTCCTATAATCTTTCTTTTTCTCGGATTCTGGTTAATTGCGCTAGGAATAGTGAAGAATGTGAGAACAAGACATCAGAGAATAATACTTCCTAAGTGACAAAAAATCATGGCTTCTAGTATTCGGGTATCCGTTACTCGTGGCCTTTCAACTCAACCAACTGCTCGGACCTGTAGAATAGCTTTTGGTGTTCCGCCTCGCAATCCTTGGATATCGCGGCTTCTAGCCTACCCTCATGAGCACAATCACAAGAGCCAGGAAGAATGGACCTTGGGCTAATTCACTCCTTTCAGCCAAGAAAAATTATTGTTCTCTGTCAAATCATCTAAATAAATTCAAGACCTAAGGTAACTAAGTTACGTCTCATAGGTTAACAAGGGTTAAAAAATTTCAGACACTATAACCCACAATGAAAAAAAATGACAAAGGCAAGAAAAAAATTACAAATACGGAAATACATACCATCATAACAGTGGTGACTCTAGCAATAGTTTCTTCTGTTGTTATGAGTTCGGTATGGCAAATTCCTCAAGCAGCAGCTTCTTCATTAGAAGAGATTAAGGCCAGTCGTGAAGTATCTTCTCCTATAGATCAGGTTTGGAATGTTGCTTCAGATATAGACAACGAGACAAAATACTGGTCCACTTTCAAAGCCATAAAAAATATCAATACGACCTCTGTTAACATGACAGCAAATACAACCGAAAGAGAAGTAACTATAGAGACAGGTCCTCTCGGAGAAACAGTAACTCATCAATTCGTAACTGTGAATCCAAAACAATTTGTTGTACAAACAAATATCACCGAAGGACCTGTGACCGGTACAAGAACACTCACACTAAGTCCTTCATCTAATACCAACGCAACAAGAATTGACGCGCTTTGGAATGTGGATTTGTCTGGCATCCCAGTCTTTGGAAGAGGTTTTGCAAAAGAAGGTATTTTGAGAACAACCGAGGAAGCACTGGCTAATATTGCAGCACAGCTCGAAGTCAGATAGCCGCAAATTTTTTTCTTTTTTTCTCTTGTATTTATAGTTGTGATGGTACTAAAAGTAGTTTGTTATATATATTCAATTCAAAGTTAGCATCAACATGTTCATAAGTGTGCTTTCTAGATACTCAGAAAATATAATTCACTACCTTCACTCTTGCTGGCTTGAGCGTGATTCTTCGCACGTCATATATGGACACTTTCACGGCAGTGGAGGTATTATCTCCGACATTTTTGTCTGATCTTGAGGTCCATTTGGATTTAGTCGGCTCGGAGACAGAGAGAGTACTATATGATAGGATTAGTTAAATGGTCCCTACAATAGTGTTCATTTTGAAATACCTTCGGACAGCATAGAACGTACAAAGAAATTCTACAACAACCGTTTGGATGGAAGGCAGAAAAATTGTTAGAACCCATAGAATATTAGATATATCCACTGATACATTTAATACCGCAATACATCCTTTTCTAAGGATAAGTCTTGGCGAGCTAATATGAAAGTCATCAGTGCTACTCACGAGATTCCGGGTATGACAAGAGAAGAGGCTGAGAGATTCCTTCAAGGTAAATTGAATTTGCAGATTGCAACTATCGACGAAAAAGGTGAGCCTAATATTCAGCCGGTCTGGTTTTATTACGATAGAGACCAAGGGAAACTCTCGATCACCACATCTAAATTGGCCAAGAAAACTCAAAATCTCCGAAGAAATCCTACTATCTATTTTTCCGTAGATCACGAAAATTATGATGAGAATGCTCCCCCTAGAGGAGTTAAAGGTAAAGGTACTGCAACTATAGTAGAAGATCCGAGCACAATTGTCCCACAAGCAGATAGAATTAGTATCAAATATCTTGGTGCAGCTGATCATCCAGTAGCAAAAATGATATCAGATGGTGCAAAGAAGGGAGATGTTGTACTTGTTGAAATTAACCCCAAATTCCTTTCTACATGGGATTATAGCAAGATGGAAGTATGACTTATTACGAGGTTGGTATCGGAGATCAGAAATAGAAAAACCAGGAAAAATAATTCAGTGAGTAAATCCGAGGACGAAATAAGACATCATGCACGTGAGGAATGGAATGCCGCAGCACCGGGCTGGAAAAAGTACAGAAAAGACATGCTCCAGTGGTTGGAACCTGTGTCGGATAAGCTCATGAAGTCAAGTCAAATATCTCCTGGACAGACCGTACTAGATGTCGCTACAGGTACTGGTCAACCTGCACTGACGATAGCAGAGAAAATTGTAGGGCCTACTGGGAGGGTTATAGGAGTAGACTTGAGTCCGGAAATGTTAGAGGTAGCAAAGGAGGAAGCTGCTTATCAGGGTCTTACCAATGTAGTCTTTCAAATCGTTAAAGACGAAAGCCTTTCTATGTTTTCTGATGACACATTTGATGCAGTAGTTTGTCGTAACGGACTTATGTTCATGCCAGATCCTGTAAAGGCACTCAAGGCGTTTCGCAGAGTCTTAAAGCCTGGCGGGAAAGCCTCTGTCACTGTATGGGGTTCTCCAGATAAGTCACCTGTTATGGCAGCAGTAATGAAGACAATATCCAAACATGTTACCGATTTGAAATTACTACCATCAGCAGTAGCACCAAGTGGTAATCCTGGAGGAGCATTTAGTATATCTAGTGTAGATATGCTCCATGACGCTTTCTTGAAGGCCGGGTTCTCCACCTTTAATGCTGAGAAAATTGAAATTACAGTAGCTCAGACAGACACAGCTGAACAGCTTTGGCAGGGCATGACTGAAGTTACTGGATTTTTAGTCATTTTACTATCTAAATTGCCTGATGAGAAGAAGCTGGCGATTAAAAATGATGTTATTGAATCTCTTGGTAAGATGTTCTCCTCAGGCGGCCCTGTAAAGCTTACAGGAGAGCTAATTTTAGGAACAGCCACCAAGCCTGCTCAATAAAAATATACTTTTACGCTTCTCCAGATAGCTTACAACTTGTGCAGAAGGTGGTTGCTCTATGAAATGTCACGTGTTGCTTAACATTTTTTGCTGCATAGCCTTATCGATCCGATTGCACCATCTTATACTATGCCTACGTACCAAAGACATACCTACAATCCAATTCCAGGATATCACGCTGATTACTAAGTAATTATGGAAAGTATCCCCACCATCTCTAATATCTATATTTCCTGCACATTTTGAGCATGAATATGTGGGTCCTATCGTATTAACAGTTGTTTGGGTTGAGAGAGGTTTTGGAGTCAACTCCTCCTCTACTCTGTTAATTGGAGCTTGGATTTAGAGGTAATATTTTTCGATGTTTATGCATGACCTTACTTTAGGTCTATATCGTCGTAAAATCGAAAAGTACTTGTCCTTCATTGATATTTACACTTCACGATACAGCCATCTACAGCTATCTCTCAGAATATTTAATCTAGCTGTGGCAGTAATCGTAAAAATAGTGCCATATGTGGGTTTGAACTATCCATTTTGGACATTTAATGCATTATTTGGATCAAATGTGGATCTCCATTATGATCTGTGATTTATCGCATTACTATGAAATTAAGTAATAGACATAGAATGATTTTGAAAACCGTAATAATAGTTGCATCTGTAGTAGCAGTAGTACTGACCTCAATGGTCATAGGTGGAGTGGTCGTTATTGGACAAATTCTGGAAAGCGATCCAAACATCCGCAATGAAATACGTCAGTGGTTAGAAAGAGGGATAAGCGAAGACTCTGGACGGAATTTGCAGGAAGAAAGGTCTTCTTCCACGTCGCCGCTATCTGCTATGGAGACTGGAACTGTAATAAGCATAGTTGGAAATTCAGAGAGCAATTCGTACAATCCAAACTTGATTGAAATCAAAGTTGGTGATACTCTCACTTGGAGAAATGACGATTCATCTCCGCATACAGTAACATCATCAAATGACAACAACGACATCACCACTTTTGACTCCGGTGTCCTAATGAGAGGTGAGACATTCAGCTTTACATTTGATATGGAAGGAGAATACCCATACTTTTGTACTCTGCATCCCAACATGGTAGGAACAGTAGTGGTGACTGCGACATAATGCGAGAAAGGGGACTATTTTCCATCTAAGGAAGACCAAGGGAGAGAATTGACCATTTATAAGACTAGTCTTCTCTTCGATAATGGTAGTCCGCAGCGTTTGCAAAAGTTAAGTCTGGATAGCACGGATTTGAGAATCCTTAACTTACTCGCAAAAAATGGTAGGCTATCGTATAGAAACATCGGTCTAACGATTGGTTTGACAACAAAGAGTGTCAAATCAAGAGTAGATAGAATGCTTACAGCAAAAGTCATAGAGAGATTTCTTGCTAAGGTCAATCCCTCGGTCATGGGATATAAAAGAACCTATGCTGTAGCCCTCAGAAAGAATAAGCTAAATCTAGAGCTTCTTGAGCGTATTAACTTGGTGGGTGACATACAACACCAGTTTGAAGTGATGGGAGGCGTTATCGGTTTTGATATTGCAGTAAAGGAAGGAACAGAGGAGAAGATTGAGCTCCTATTGGATTCTTTAAAACCTGCACTGCTAGGCGTAATTCGTAGCAGAAACCGAGAAATACGTCAGAAGCTTACTGAAACCGACTATACCATAATGAAACAACTAATAAAAAAACCACGGGGAGAAATAAGAGATATTGCAACTTCAACTGCGATATCTCCCAAAACTGTTCGTAGACGACTTGATAGAATGATAGCAAATCACATACTTGAATTTTCTATCCAGCCCAATCCTGATGCAATGAAAGGCTATATTGTATTCTTTCTTGATGTCAAAGTAAAAGATAGAAGTCATCATCAAAAAGTTCTGCAGAGGATCTATGAAGAGCTACATGACCGCTTCATGCTATCGTCTGATATGTCGAATCAAGAAGATAGTATGGGATTATTACTTGGGAGCGAAGATGCAATTGGGATTGAATCGATACGATCGAAGATTGAATCCTTCGAGGGCGTGGAGCAAGCTAACGTGTTTTTGCCCATTAAATTGGCTTCTCCTCAAGAGTGGATTCTCAAGGCTATAGATAGTAAGCTTGCTGAGTCTTCATGGAAGAAGAAAAAGAATGATGTCTTCTCGGAAGAAAATGTCACCTCTTACACCCAATAAGCTGCAAATTGCAGTATGTAGAATACCAGATTTGATAACGCTAGGAGCGCTTAATTAATTAATCGTAGACATCTTTTCCATGATTTAGGTATCACCTTTGAATAGGCATACTTATAGGCCATACTCCTTTTGCCAATGTAACCTAATACTAAATTTAAAAAACCAGTGAATATATCAGAAGAGACACAGTGGTTTCTTTTCTAAAAAGTCCGATACGAACTAGGAGTTGAAACTCTTATCTTATGTAAAACCATTGACAATTATGGCATCAAGAAAAGATGATAAAAAAGATGACAGGAAAGATGAAGGCACCATTGCCGCCAACAATCCTCAGCAACAAGCAACAGATTCCATTAATAGGGCTATTGAAGAGACAAGAGACAGTATAAAGCGTACAACTGAAGAGACAAGAAGAGAAATACCAAGGTATAGAGACTCAATGACAGAGTTTCAAAGAGAGACAGTCGATACAACAAGAGAAATGGCAGAC
>DATCWI010000030.1:0-26737 GCA_036566425.1 Nitrososphaera sp. | reverse complement strand
GGAGCAGCAGCAGCTGCTGCTGCCATTGCAACCGGGGCCGCCTTGAGCGCCTCTTCAATGTTGACTTCGCTCAACGCCGCTACCAGCGCCTTTACCCTCACATCGTCCGGAGTGGCGCCTGCAGCCTTGACAACGCTCTTGACGCTATCCTCGGTGATATTCTGCTTTAACTTGTGTAGCAGTAAAGCCGCATATACGTATTCCATGATAGAACTGCATCCCTCTCCCACCATATTTGAACCTAACGCCTTTAGTCATGTTTTTCTCATCATGTAGAACCGACGCTTTTTCTCTGGCAGCCTTTCAATGGCATAGCGAAGCATGGTTCGAGGCATGGCCGTGCAGTGGCTGTCCAGAAACGCCTGTACCGCGGCCGGGTCCCTCTTGCCTACCTCGCGCAGCATCCACCCGGCGGCCTTGTGTATGAGGTCATGACTGTCGCCAAGAAGCATCTCTGCGATCTTGAGCGTATCAGAAAAGTCGTCATTTCTGATGAAGTGAAGAGTGGCCACGATGGCGACCCTCCTCTCCCAGACGTTGCTCGACCCTGCAAGCTTGTAAAGCAGCGACCTGCCACCGTATGCCAAGTGCGCCCCGAGTATGTTTGGCGCCGTCAAATCAACAAGATCCCAGTTGTTGACCATGTCCAGATTTTTGATGTAAAATTTGGCAATCTCATGTTTTTCCTCTTCAGTTCCGCTAGAATATTTTTGCATAAGGATCAGGAGGGCAACGAGCCGCTCTTCGTGAATTTTGGACTCCAGCAGCGCGTTGATGTCCTGCAGCGAGGCATCGCTCCTGTACTTCTTGGCTATCTTTCTCGATTCAGGAACCATGACGCCGAGGAAAACGTCGCCTTCGCCATACTGGCCAGGCCCCGTCTTGAAGAACCGCTGGAGTATGACAGCCTTCTTTGGATCGGCCGCCTTTCTTAGGTCTTTTCTGATGTTCCCCATTGCTTGCATTTGCAGTACCAAGATTATTGTTGTTATTGTAGTAGTAGTGGACCGGGTGGGATTCGAACCCACGACCACCTACGTGTCCTCTGCCGTTGCGACAGCATGCAAGGCAGGCATTCTACCGGACTAAACTACCGGCCCACAGAATTTTAGCCAAGATTTTGATAATTTAAGTGTATTATTATTATTATTAGTAAGAGTGGCTCTCTACTTTATGCTGCCGCAGGTTCTTCCACGAGCCAAAGGTCTTGCCACACTTTTCGCAGGAATACTGCATACGCCTAGTGCTGGTGTCGATGTTTTCAGAGGCGCCGCCCGCCATGTTGAAGCGGACAAGCCTCTTTGCTATCCTGACCAAGCGGCAGTGTTTGGCTGCAGGTTCTATATGGAGATTTGTATTGTCGTTGAAATAATACACACACACGGCCAGAGAGAGAGAATTAGTCAAGGCCGGTGAGCAGGCCGTCCGCCTTCATCTTTTCTGCATGTGCAGAAATGTATCTCCAGATTATGTCGGCCCTGTCTGACTGAAAGTCCCAAGGTGCAACAAGCACCAAGTCATTGTCCCTTATCCACATCCTGCGCTTTATCTTGCCCCGTATCCGGCAGGTTCTCACCTTGCCGTCTGTGCACTTTACTATTATGTTGTCGCCTCCAACCAGCTTGATGACGCGGCCCAAGAGCTCACCTTCATGAGGCATCACCATTTCCTTCAACTCTGATTCAGAAAGTACCTTTTTTTTGCCTATCTTGGATCGAAACTATTCATGGCGAAATGGGGTTAAAAGTGTACTGTTGCTGACATTGCCACACCACGAATAAATAACGCTACCATTGAAAGTTTGAACGGGCCGTTAGCTCAGCTTGGTGGAGCGTTCGACTGATAATCGAAAGGTCGAGGGTTCAAATCCCTTACGGCCCATTCACGTTTCGAACCTCCTATGGATTCGAATCGGGCCGCAACAACGCGAAATACGAGCTCCTCTAATCTTGATTGTCGGCTCAAATTAATCGGTATCTTGTATCGCCAAAAGCTGCATTCCTTTCAAGTACTGAAAAGCCACTAATGAACCCGTATTCAAGTAGTAGAACCCACGAATTGTAATCATCAATAGTATAAAAGGTATTACGCCCCAAGGGGAGGCTTATTAATAACAAAGAGCGACTGATGGTATTTGCCAAAACCCAAGCGAAACAAGATGGAAATATACAACGATATCCTTAGCGCAATCGAGCGCGAATTACCAAACGGTGGGGCAAAACCAACCAGAATTCAGTCCCTTAGCAACCTTGCCTATGATAAACTCGTCAAATATCTAAATGAATTAGAAAGCAAGAAAATGATAATGCAAGATCCTCTCAGGATAACCGAGAAAGGCCATGATTTTTTGAAAGATTATGATCGGATTAGGGACTTTGTCATTGAAATGGGCATAAAGTATTTGGATATTTCAGAGAGGGAGATTTATGAACGCTGAAAAAGCAAAAAATTATCGACCAATAAAGTTTCTTGACCGAATGGAAGGAAATGATCACATAGTCCTACTATACGACAACCAAAAGTATGCAGATCTGATCATAGCTCGGTATCTTTTGAATGGTCTGAAAAAAGGAGAATCTTGCATTTTTTTTACTCCTGACAAGCCCAAAACAATTGAAGAAAGATTATCTGCCGAAGGAATTGATGTCGATTCATACAAGCAGAAAAACTCTTTGCGCATTCATTGCATTGAAAGATCTGATATGAATAAACTCGATGCACTTCGTACTCTCAAAAGGCTGAGAGAAGAATCTACTAAAGACATGAAACCACCCTACAGATTTGTTGGTAGAACGATAACGGACACAGGAACAATAGAGGGAATGAAATTGGGATTGGCTGTGGAAAAAATGGGTCACGAACATTTTGAAGACTTTGACTGTTCGCAGATGTGCCATTACGATATTTCTGGAATAGAGCAATCCATGAGGGGTGAATGGATCAGAGGGCTTTTGAAAAACCATCACCACATAATTTATGCGTCAGAACCTGATAAGGCTGTGGCATTTGAAACCATGTTACTCCAACATGAAGAGTAGCGATTCAAAATGCTGCCAAATCAGCTTTAATTGTATCTGGTAAATCATCGTTCATGGTTTTCTCGATTCGATTTCCTGTCCTCCACCTAGAGTATTGTCGATACACTTGGAGGAGGGGGAGGAACACAAGAGGCAACTGGCCATGATAAAAGCTCCGCGAACACCTAATTGACTACCTGAGCCGCATCCCAAACGTCGCCTGCCTGTGCAAACGATATTCTATTTGTTTTTTCGGTACTGCGTAAATAAACAATTGCTCCAAGCTCTGCATGTCATCATCGGTAGCAAAAATCATTGAAGTCATCGGCATCTCGGACAAGGGGTGGGAGGACGCGGCTCAGGTAGCCATTAACGAAGCCAAAAAGACTGTGCACGGGATACACGGGATAAAGATTCAGGACATGACTGCAGACGTGGACAGCGCAGGCAAGATAGTCCGGTACAAGACCACGATCAAGCTGTCATTTGGCGTGGAGCGCTAAAAAAGAAAGAAAAAAGGGAAAAGGAAGAATATTTCTTCCTTATTCGATAAATTCTGGGCTGTTGTCAGAAGCAGCTGCTGCTGTTTCTGTCTGGTTGTTGTTTGCAGTGCCAGTCGCGTTAACCGACGAGCCGGTGCTGGTTGCGTTGCTTGGCATTGCGCCGGTGGTCGCGTTAGAAGTCATGTCATGTTGCCACTATGTGCATTGCTTGGTGTACTAAGAATATCATCATCACCCATGATGTGAGCATGTAAATATACGATATAAAGTGAAAAAACTATAATGCAGCCAGCGAATCGATTGCATATGATGCTGTCGCTTATTTCGCCTGCCTGACCAGCTTTTTGGCTGCGTCGATAACCCTCGTCACTTCGCCTGAGGGCGTCTCCTTGTCCATCGTGATGTAGTAAAAGTGCTCCTCGCTTGCAATGGTCAGTATCTTGACCTTTTCATTCTCGGTAAACGTGTACTCTGTCCTGCCTATCGACTTTTCAAAGTTCCTGCGGAGCTGGTTCCTCGTCGCCTCGATAAAGAACTCGTTCCTAGCCTCGTCCGGCTTGAGCAGCGGCACTAATCCCTTGCGGAGGTTTCCAGCTAGTGTGCGGCCAAACCTGTTCATGATGCCGGCGTAGCGGATGTGCTGCGAAATGGCAAGAATGCTGTTGCACCTTTCCTTGTATTTTGCAGCGTTGGGGTCAACCTGCGGCCTGTTGTACGACATCGGGTGATCTTTGCAACCGGGTAATATATGAACTACTTTTTTTGCAAATCAGGTAAGGTTGGGTATCGCCATCTTTTTCAGCCGGCTCTTCAGGTATATCGCCATCGAAATAGACGCAACAGACAGTAATACTGCTGTCAGGAATATGATCTGGTAAGCTTGCATCGATGGAAACGCCACAGAATTGCCTTCTATCAGCAGCGTTTGCTGGTACATCTGCATGTATACGCCGGCAAGGGCCGGGCCTATCGAGCACCCAACAATGCGCAGAAGCGTATTCATCCCAAGCGACATGCCTGTGAACTGGATGGGCGTCGCAAGCAAGGTTACGTTCAGCGCTCCGACGTTTGTGAGAGACAGCCCTGTCGAGAGCACTGCAAGGTTTGCAGCCACAGCCACCCAGTCGCTATGAAACACAAGCAGGCCGAGGAACCCTGCCGTAGTGATCGCGGTGCCAATGATTATCGGTCTGAGCGAGCCCAGCCTTTCCACAATGAGCCCTGATGTGGGGCCGAATACCAAAAGCACTATGGCAAACGGCAGCTGCACATAGCCGGCCGCAGCTGCGTCGCCTCCAAAGCCAAGCGGCTCAGGGTTTCGCACGAGCACCGGTATCGTCTGGAACACCATGAACATCGAGAACCCGACTATCATGATTATCAGGTTGGCCGGCAGTATCGCCTTGTGCGTTATCAACTTAAAGTCAACTAGCGGTGCCTTAGCCTTTTTTTCAATCGAGATGAATAGCGCAAGAGCAACAACTCCTAATGCAACAAATATTGCTATCTGTCCAGTCGACATGAAGGTAGCGCTGCCGCTAGTACCGGTTTCAAGCAATGTCAGCGTTATTAGGAAGGATGTGATAAAGGTTGCAAGCGCAACCGCACCCTTGATGTCCACATCCTTTGGGACATCGGCAGCGTCGGCAGGAGGCACATTCTCAGCCGGCTGCTTCCAAGGTTCACTCTTGCGCTCGTAGTTGAAGCGCCAGATGATGACAAAGAGTGCGATGGCAATTGGTATCGTGGTAAGGAAGGTGGCGTGCCAGCCATAGTTGGCGATTATTATGCCGCCGGCCAAAAAGCCGATCACCGCGCCGGATGCAAACATCGACGATATCACGCCCTGCCCTATAGAGATCTTTTCCCGCGGGAACTGGTCGCGTATTATGCCAAACGCAATAACGAACATGGCTAGCCCGATGCCCTGAATTGCCCTTGCAAAGAACAGCATGTAGATAGTTGTCGAGAACCCGGCAATGGCAATGCCTACTGTATAGATCGCCAGTATGATGAGCAGCACTCGCTTTTTCCCATATATGTCTGACAGCTTGCCGGCTATCGGGGTCATGACAGCGCCGGGGATCAGGTAAGCAGTCAGTATCCACGACGACATGCTATACGATACGTTGAACTCTCGGATGAGGTCAGGTATCGCCGGTATCAGCATCGTCTCGGCGTACATGACCATGGTAGCAATGCTGCTAAGGACGGCAAGCACCTTCCAAGCAGAAGCGGGAACCTTTACCGGGCTTGCTCCTTTGTCCTTGTTTTCAAATGTCCTCAAACTTTTTTCCTATCCGGAGACTGTGGCACATAACCTAATTAAAAGGTCACAGAGGCTAACGTATTGTCTTCAATATGATAACAGTGTTAGTGTCTGACACACCTTCTATCTTGCGTATGTCGTCTATGCACTTGTTTATTTCCGCTATCGCTGGCGCCGCGATTATTGCTGCAATGTCGTACTGGCCAGTTATCTCGTAGACCACCTCTACGCCGCCCAGCTTCATGAGCCCACCAGACACTGCCGACGTGTCTGCAGTTGAAGCCACGGAAATGAGCGTTATCGCACTCGTCTTGTCGCTTGCGCCAAGCTCGAGCGTAAAACGCTTGATCATGCTGCTGTCGACAAGGTTCTTTACCCTCCGCCTGATGGCTGACTCTGACAGCCCTATCTCGTTGGCTACTTCTACAAATGCTTTTCTGGAATCTGCCTGTAAAATGCGGATTATCTTTTCGTCTGTCTCGTCAATGTTAACCGACATTCCTTCTCTTTTCCTCGATAGTAAGTACAGCATCCACTATACCAAGCCTTATGTTAATATAACAGGCTTCCATATCTTTTTCTGCGGTTAAAGCAACCAAGGTCATATCAGACACTAACGCTTATCAGACATATTTAGACGCTTTGGATAACCCTTACACACGAAAAAACTACGAAATTCATTTTTCAGAGTTCAGAAAAGCGCTGAAAGCATCGGAATCCTGCAACGAGTTATTGAAAATGGACGGGCGAGAACTTGAGGGCAAGATAGTTGAGCATATCAAGCAAATGGCAAAGGCTGGCGCGTCTACATCAAGCATAAGGCTGACACTCTCGGCTGTCCGGAAGTTCTTTGTCGAAAATAGGCAGGAGAGCCGCGTTAACTGGACATGGCTTAAAGGCAAAATCCCAAAGAGCAATGGCCGCATCAAAGACCGCGACTACACAAAAGAAGAACTTGTCAAGATGTGGGAGCAGTCAGACATTCGCAAAAAAGCCATCCTGTCGCTGCTCATGACCGGTATTCGCAAAGGCGCTATCCCAGACCTGCGCGTAGGCAGCCTTGCCAAGACCATCGAATACAGAGATAGGGAGGGAAGGCAGCACAGGTTTGAAAGCCACTATACAAGTTGACAGTCTATGAAGGAAGCGATTCGGAATATGTCACATTCCTGACTCCGGCAGGGGCAAAGGCGGTTGACAGGTATATCGAAGCGAGGACAATGGCAGGAGAGAAGGTAACTGCTAACTCGCCTCTGATCCGCGACGCATTTGATTCTGTGAACGCGGGCCAGCCAAAGCCGGTGACACTTGGGGCGCTGGACATGGCTTTCACAAGACTCACGCGCAGCGTAGGAATAAGGCCAAAGGAGAAAAAAGAGGAAGAAGGCAGAAAGAGACAGGACAGGCACGACATAATGCTGTTCCACGGCATACGCAAATACGTCAACCACGCGCTTGTAAACGCAGGCTGCAACATGATCGCAAAGGAACTTTTGATAGGCCACGCAGCACCCGGCCTTGAAGGTTCTTATCTGCGGCCAACAGAAGGCGAGCTGTTGACCGAGTTTGTGAAGGCTATCCCCGCGCTGTCGCTTTCACAAGAGAGCGAACTGAGGCAGCAGGTGGACAGGCTCCGCGTCGAAGTCGCAGATATTGACGTGTTGAAGGAAGGCTATCTGGAATTAAAAGAGGACAACAAGCGCCTGCAAGAACAGATTGCAGCGCTTATTGCGGCAAGCAAAAGGGCGGCGGAGAATCAGCGCATTGTGGATGACTCTGCGAAGGCATAGATAGAGAGAGACCGAAAGAGCTAAACGCAAAATTCGCCATAATACAAAGCATGGGAGAAGAACCAACATGAGACGTTTACACATCAGATGCCGTCAGCAAGTTCTGCATCTGTGGTTGGTTCAAGGTGGCGATCAAACAAAACCCGCTGGCTCATGCGAAGATAGACCTTGCTAGCATAATCCCAAGCGTCAGCAGGGGTTTCAAGTGCATCCAAGTGCGGAATTGGAACCTTATCCATTGGATAGGTGAACCTCTTTGTTGCGACCACTCTCTTCCGCCTTTAACCAATTCGTTGCGAACGCTCATCGGGAAAGGAAAGTCTGCAAATCTTCCGCCATGCATATGACCCATTTCTCTGCCTTTACTTGGAATTCGGTTCCACCAAAGCGATGGGGCTTTGAAGTGACTCCCTGCCGACTCATTAGTTCCCTCCTGACTTTCTCAAATCTGTCAACATCTAGTATCCTACTACTGCTGTCTGATGTTGTCATATGTCTATTTTGGCTGAAGAGGCTCTTACGCATGGTAGTAATTTCCTACTAACTTGGTGATTTTCACGTGATTCTATGTTTTAGAACGAAACAGACTATCTTTATCATTGGAGCATGAGAACTTGTTGGTAATAATGGCGGCAACGGTTTTCATGTCGATAGTGGTTCTAAAAGCGAGCTTCTTCAGACTTTATCTATCAACCATGATCAGTACGTTCTTATAAGTAAAAGGCATCCAAGATGTGATGACTGACAAGAAAGAAAGCAACACTAGATTTTTGGTACCTTCATCAGCTATAATAGCAACATCGTTGAAAATTGCGTTCATCGGTAGCGATACAAAGTGAAGAGAAATGGCAAAATTTTTGCTAACCCTCAAACCCTTTGTAACTACAATTAAAGAGAAAAAATTGAAGTATTGTATTACTTGCGCGAACTTGGCGACGCAGGAGGTCTGCTTTGATGTTGGTGAAAACGTCACTATTGTAGAGAAATACTGCGACACGTGCGCCATGAAGGTATTGCGGTAGTGTGATGATTTAATATGAACATTGCTGATTCAGAAGTCTCTGTTATGATAGTTGCCAAGACTTGTGGATGTACGGAGAAGAGAAAGATATCATATGCATTTTCGCATGGATATCATGATCTTTGCTTGGATAAGAAAGATATCGTATACGCTCAGTTGGAGGCTTGTGAGCGGCTTCTGAAATATGCCGTTGATCTGAATGACAAAACTGCTGTAGAACATGAGATAATAGAGCTTGGAATGGCGCTCGACCTTATGACATAACAATCGCAGACGTACAAAAAGAATTGCTGCTCAATTACTACTTGTTCTGCTTCACAGGATGTCCTATACCTATGCGTCTGAGAATCTCATTGTTAATTTCCTCATACTTTATTTGCTCTCCCCTGCGTCCTGGCGTTATCATTGCTTGATGCTTTACCCGTGATAGTTCATCCGATATCTCATCTAAACCAAAATGCGAACTAGTCCGGCTACACATCTTTTTCTTACGCAGCTCATGAGCATATCTTTACCTGAAATCTTTCTCTTCCTGCATATCATCCGCGTTATTGGCCATATGTGATTGAATTCTCCTAATACTACTCCAATTCTAGCTTGGCTTGTAAGTCCTTAAACCTATTTCTGATAGTGACTTCCGTTACTCCTGCCATATCTGCAATATCTTTTTGAGTTTTACTTTCACCATTGGCTAAGCAAGACATGTAAAGAACCGTCGCTGCAAGGCCCATAGGAAGCTTGCCTGCAGAAATCTCTTTCCTAACGAGATCGTTCATGGTGTTCATGGCCATCCGTTTCGTCTTCTCCGTCAATTTCGCCCCGTTTGCTATCTTGGCAATGCATTTCATTGGATCCATCAGAGGCACCTTGATGTCAAGTTCCAAAACAAGAATTCGATAACTACGCGAAATAGCCTTGCGCTTGATGTTAGTCGCCTTAGCCATATCTTTTAATGTTCTTGAGGCTCCCAACTCTCTGCATGCAGCGTATATTGCAGCCGCTAAAATGGATGAAGTAGACCTTCCCCTTACTAGCTGTTTTTCCTGAGCCTTTCTGTAGAGATAGGCGGTCTTTTCCATTATTGCGTCAGATAGCCCGAGTTTATCCTTCAGTCTTCCAAGCTCGCTAAAGGCATGCATAAGATTTCTATGGGTAGGCGAATGCGCCTGCGATCTGAAATCCCATGTTCTTAGCCTCTGAATGCTTGCATTCATTGCGGGGTCAAGCTGACGTCCGCTCGAATCTCTATTTTCTTTTCCAATTACTGTTGCCAAGCCCATATCATGGTAGGCAAGAGTAGTGGCAGATCCCACCCTTGATCTATTGTTCCTCTCTGAATCGAATGATCGCCATTCTGGGCGACTTTCTTGGACTCTATCGGATGATACCAGGCCGCACTTGCTACATGCTATTTCACCAGACTCCAAGTCTGTTACAAGCTGTTGGCCTTTACCGCACATACAAGATATCATTGAAGATTTCATTATCATAATAAGAAACGATTTGGTTTCTTACGGTATTAACAACTCTATATACGCAATTCAGCTATATAAGCAGGATTACAGTTTTACTCCGTTCATAGTTTTTCTTGGTATTGCTACGGGAATACTGTTAGCTCCAGCATAGTGATGAGGAAGTATTCTATCTTCTATGATATCAAGCGCCCTACTCACATAGTCATTTGTAAGCAGTGACGGCATTTGCAGCTGGAGTGATTTCGGAAGCGCTGAATTGATTGCATTAAGTATGCGGATTTGTTTGTCAACATCGCTTTGATATCGACACTTTGCAATGAGTGAAGTTATTTGGCTAATAATCATAATAATCACTAGTAACTAGTCATGCATCTGTTATAAGCTTTGAAGCGGCATATTCTAATACTAGTCTTCTTTAATGCAAAATGAAGAGAACATAGCAGTTGCTAGCTGCTACTGTTTCTTGTTTATGCTACGGTGTTCAGCTTTGCTTGGATGTCTGGTGCTAAATTCTCAAATCGTGATTTGACCAGCTGTTCAATTCATGTTTCTTCAACCTTTGCATTGCGCAATTGGATCGTTCTTGCCTCTAAGTTACCGTCGTTGTATCTTGTTGCTGCTGTTGATGTTTGTGACATGCTACTCTTACACATTAATAGCATTAAGTTAAAGAAAACTATGTGGTGATTGAATTGTATGAAAGAGCTGTTCTGTTACTGTGCAGAGATAATGCTATGAACTGCGACTCTAACTGAGCTACCTATTCAACCGCAAACCGAATGTTCAATGTTTTCCTTTGATACCACTTTAGTTATTTATGAACCCGGAATCCAACAAAAAGGGCCAATTGTTGGCAAGTTCACCGTGGTTCAGGCATGGAATTGAGACAATCACTTTTCGCGATACAAACAGCCTTATTGAAGACGCAACTATACTAGATAGGATGTACATATTATGTCAGTCATGCGGAGAGGAATTCAATAACCTGGCTAAAGGCGTTCAATATTCAAGTACGACAAGAGGATTTCTAGCATTCTGTTCAGATGAATGTTGTAAGGATTATCTCAATTCGATCATAAAGTAGTAACAAGAAAGTCAATCCAAAATCCAGCTGCCATCGATAATTTATCTGCTAAATTTGTACTAACTGGCTTAATTAGTAGATACTCGCTCTATAATAGATGGTTCACCTGATTTACGGCCGTGGCATAACGGATCTTTTGAGGGAAATGCCGTTTTACATTAGCATATTCAAAAAGATGACGGCGTACAGGCTGTTCCACATCAAGCAGCCGATGTACGGCTCTGTCGACGTCAACAACGTCTGTAATCTCCACTGCACCCACTGCTACTGGTGGCTCAACCGCAAGGAGGAAGAGCAGGACATGACTGTGGAAGATTGGAGGAAGATAATCGAAGAAAAATTTAACAAGCCACATATTTTTATCACGACATTGGTTGGCGGCGAGCCGACGCTCCGGCCTGACATCGTCGAGCTCTTTTGCAGAATGATGCCAAAAAGAGTCTGCGTCGTCACAAACGGAACTTTTCCGCTAAAGCGCTATGACGGGCTGTACTTTTACTGGGTATCGCTTGATGGTACAGAGGAGGTTCACGACTGTATTCGTGGAAGGGGAGCATATGCAAAAACAAAGAAAAATATCCTTGATTATACAGGTGGCCCTAGCAGACATGGCAAGCCTGCATGGAAGGATATATGGCTCTCAATGACTATAAATTCCAAGAATTACGCGTCTGTATCGGACTTGGTGGAGGAATGGCATGGAAAGGTCAGCAAGGTCGGCTTCCAGTTCCACACGCCCTTTGTCAAGGACGACCCGTTGATGATGCCGTTTGGTGAAGTACGCAATCAGGTCGTTGACAACATTGTGGAATTGAAGAAAAAATATCCAAACTTTGTTGTCAATCCTATCCCGCAACTATTGCTCATGAAGGGCAACTGGGGCGGCAAAGGTACGACGCCCGTGGACTGCCCGTCGTGGGCCATACTGTCGCTTGACCACATGGGCAGGGTCAAGCAACCATGCTGCATAGGGAGCGCGGACGCAAAGAGCATGAAGCCGATTTGCGAAGAGTGCGGGCTGGGATGCTATTCCATATTGGTGGCGCAGGGGATTAAGGGAAATTAATTCCGAGTTACAAAATCAGCACTCCTGACTCGTCATTGGTATCACTTGATTTAGCGCTGGCACCACTAGATGTGTTTAATAGTCGCGCAAGCATACCAAAAGTGGTTTTTATCCTGTCCACAACCCAACAAATACTGACACCAAAGCAGCGCGCAGAGCTGGAGGCTCGCCTTGGCCGCTACAACATCCCTGTCCAGATTCTCCAAATGGTAGCAGATCGTTGCGAGAGTGAGTTCGATCCACGGGTTAGCGGAAGGGATCATCCGAAAAAGCCCAAGCTGACTGTCCTGCTTTCAAGGCTAAACGACAAGGCAATAATGCTGCTTGAGCAGATATTTCTCGAATGCCATGATTCTTTTTCAGCCTTTAGGTTTGCAGTATTCTTATCATCTATTTACAGCCCAATGAAGCACAAGTTTGTAATAGACGACAAAGTCGCGGTAAAGCCCGGGCCGAAATGTTTCTTTGATGTTGGAGTCTATAGCAGAAATACGGAAAAGCTGGTAGCTGTTGGCGTGCAGAATAATGAAGAGCTGCATGCTGCGACCAACAAGTCGATTCGCAGATTCTTGACCACCGTCAAGGACCTGAGCGCAATCGGCATACAGGGCGCATACTATTCTTCGTCATATGGCTATGCAGAAGGAGAACCGTGGCGAGTTGCAGCGAAGACCTGTATCCAAGGTGAAACAGAGGTCAGGTTCTTTGACTACCGTGACAAGGTCTATTTTGAAATCAAGGCTAAATGACAAAGTACTAATTCGACACTCTCCATATCGTATTGATAGACCTTGGAACAATGCGCTAAATGCCATGTGGCTATACATCCCAACTTTGCAGGTCACCACAAGTGCGGCTATGCCAACTGCCCTGTCTGCAAGGAGGCGATAACAAATTCACAGTACTGGGGACACATCAGATCTCATCCCGGACACGAAAATGACGCTCCGCAAAGGAGGGCTTTTGGCGGGATCCCGATGCGCCGTTAGGCTTCAAGACCCTCCAGATGACCATCTGCCTTGATCTTTTCGGCGTGTGCCGAAATGTAGCGCCATATGATATCGGCCCTGTCTGACTGAAAGTCCCATGGCGCTATCAGCACGAGGTCGTTGTCCCTTATCCACATCCTTCTCTTTATCTTTCCTCTAATACGGCAGGTCCTCACCTTGCCGTCTGTGCACTTTACAATGATGTTGTCGCCGCCGACCAATTTTATGACCCTTCCAAAAAGCTGACCTTGGCCCGGCATCACCATCTCTTTAAGAGCAGATTCGTTCAGTACTTTTCTTTTCGCTAAGTTAAAAACCGATAGAAACTGCACGCATTTGAGTTAAAAGTGTATGTATTGCCAGCCTGAGCCCACTGCTTCTAGTACACGCTTGTACAACACTTTGCAGGGCCTGTATATATAGCGAAAACGTCTACTATAGATTGAGAAAAATGAAAAATAGAAGTAGAACAGAACTTGCTTCTCATATTTTGGAAGCAGCAAATGGTGGCGCAACAAAGACCAAGATTATGTACAAGGCTTACCTTTCATACGCTCAACTGAAAGAATACTTGGCGGTATTGATTGAAAACGGGTTGATGGCGCGCGATGTTGACGGAGACCTCTATCGAACGACAAGCAAGGGGATCAAGTTTCTTGAGACTTCAAGGAAACTCGGCGGGCTGCTCGAAGCGAGCCCGCAGCAGAAACGGGTCTGACAAGATATGTTTGACAAAGATGAGAATAACCAACTGGTGGGCACATGCCCAAGGTGCGGCAGGACGACTAAGTTGGGCGGCAGCTGCGAATGTGAACTGATATTGTGGTAGCTCTTGAAATCCAACAGGCATACAGAGTATAGGCATTCTGGCATAGTAGAGTGCCAACTCTGCTTCAGCCAAATGCAAATATCCGACATAGTAGAACATCTGAAAAACCAGCATAAAATCGCGGATTCGGCCCTTTACAACAACAAGCCGCTAAAATCTTGGTACGAACATGTGCAGGCATTGTCGGTCCGATAGCCAAAGGTCAGAATGTGAAGAAAATTGCTTGAGAAGATATTGCCCGCCATACAAGAGTTTTTCAATGGCATTATCCACAGCGCGGTTTTCATAAAATATGGACTTGCAGGACTTTTTGCCAATGGAGTCTTGTCTGCAACAATACTGCCCATTCCAACAGAGATTGCAACGTCTGCCCTGCTATCCTCCGGACACGGAAAACTGCCTGTCTTTATGGTTTTGGCGACAAGCACTACTGTTGGCGGATTCTTGGGCTATTACATCGGAAGGTCTGGGAACAAACTATTCCAGTTCCTCAAAGGCAAGCCAAATAAGCGAGATGAAGATTATGGTGACAGCATTCTGAGGAAATATGGATGGATTGCCATCTTTCTTTGGTTCCTCGTGGATTCCAATTGTAGGAGATCTTGTTCCAATCATTGCTGGCACAAAAAATATGATTTGCGAGCGTTCGCAATCGCGCTTGCTGCAGGCAAGATTACTAGGGCAATTGCTGTCGTTTATCTGAGCCGTTTTCTGGCAACAAGACTTTTTGGCGCAAATTAGTCAGGGAAGTACGCTAACCTGTTACAATTGCGGGCCCGGAAGGCCCCATGCTGATATTGGTACGGAGTGGACAGCCGCCATCACAATTTCCGACATTGAAGCTTTCTTATGTGAGTCTAGTTAGGTTTAGAACTTGTTTATCGGCGGACCCGTCGGGATTGGAGCTTTGCACGTTATAGGGTTCGATCACTATAGCTTTGAAGGTTGCTCATCATCAATACCGAATGGGTCTTTCAACCTTAATACTTATGTTATCGTCATGCTGGGATCCGCCTGAGATATTATGTACCTGCGCTAGCTGTCAAAGTAGCATCAGCAAGCATTACGGATGAAAGAATACAATCAGTTGACATAAATAAGGGCGAGGTGAATTACGGAAGCGATGCGGTCATGATGAAGGTCGCGTATGGCTTGCAGCCCGCGGCGCACGCTTTTTAGTCAGGTGAACATACAAACACTCGGTACTAGGCGGAAGGTGCGATGGTGCCTTGCGGTCAAAGCCAACGACATTGTAAGATTGTTGTTATGTATCGCTAGCGATATTTGGCTGGTGGTGTGCTACCAAAATTCTGAGGCTCTATTTACTACACGCTTTCTCTGCAAGTTTAATTCTATCTGCAGAATCGATATATCCGCTTCGTCAGAATCGAACGGCTCACTAAAATGCGAAATATCAAGCTCCTTTGTCAGCCGTCGTATCATCAAGGGACTGGCAGACAACTTGCATTATAGCCACTGCACAGTGAGCTGCCTAGCACTCGGCTTGAATCTTTCTCCTAGGTGGTGTCTTGGGCGAGATAGCAAGCGCCACCATTCGTCTGTATGCTGCAGTCAGCCGGTCTTCAAGTATGCTTGTTCGTTCCATTTCCGACTAGATAAGAGAAGGCGGGTGCTTATAGCTTTTATTAAAAATCGCTCAAACAAGAAAAGCTGACTAAAGTATGGCCAGTGGGAGTAGGTGCCTGCATGTAGCGGGGTTCTACTGCTGAAGCTTTAAAGGGTATCTAATATAGCCAATAATGCCTATTGTCATATTGAGATGGTAGGCGGCATTTCAATCTCTGATACTGCAAAGCTAGAAGCGATGATACATTCACTTGGACTCCTAATCACTATAGGAAAGTACCTTCCTCTTATGATAGCTGGCTTTGCAACACTTAATCTGATTCTCGCTTATCTCGATCTGTTCGTTTGGGGTCACATTGCGCCCGGAATATTCAATGCGATCTTGGCAGCAGCGGCCTTCATCTTTCTTGGACAGCTTCTAAAGAGACGTAAAATTCACAGGTATGAGTATCGCTATCGTGGCAGACACTTAAAGAGGTATCCCACCCGAGAACCAGAGCGCAAAAGAGCTAAAGCTACAGCTGCCAGTTAGATTTCAAGCCGGCAGTATGTATTGGAATAATTTATGCAATTCATTATATCCGATACTAATCATCCAACTATTACCAACATGTCAGAAAGTGAAGCACGTAGAGATGCAGAAGACGCGGGTGACAAAATTAAAGCAGGGGCAAAAGCATTGGGAAAGAAAGTAGAAGACCCCGACAAGGATCTAGGCACAGAATACGAAAAGGAAAAGTTTAAAGAAAAAACAAAGTTGACCTGATTAGCCAGAGTGTTAGCAGCTACTTTTCTTATTTTTGAACCTTTATTCAGTAACAATACTATGAACGTTCTACTCGTATTATTTTGTCCAATCGCTCTTAAGTAGGAAAATCATCTTCCTCTATTGTTATGGCAGGTGGCGGCAAGCTTTCAGATATTAAAGAAACAGCTTCTGATGCAGTAGAAATAATGCGTGAACTTGGAACCCCAGGTGTCCAAGAGACGTTTGACACCATTAGAGAGGTTGCAATTACTGCCAAGGAAATAATGGAAATAATGAAGGCGCCTGAATGGCAGCGAAATATGGAAAATATACGCATGATTTCTCAGAATTTTAATCAAGCATCTGAAAGAATGGATAATACTATGAAAGAGCTGAAGGAGACAGGTGTCATTGACGATGCAAAAGAGCTGATCAAAACTGCCAAAGAAAAGATTGGTTCATTTGGCGGTGGACAAGAAGGCGGTGGAGGAGGCATGGGAATGCAAGATTTGAAGGAGATGACCACTGCTGTCAAAGAAATGCTAGAGTCCATCAAAGGTCTTGTAGATGAGTTAAAAGTCACCGTCGCCGAATCCAAGAGCTCAGGAACAATGCACAACATCGAACAAACAACCAGAGAGTTATCAGACACTTACAGAACAGTCAAGCGTGACATAGAAAGATAGAACTGTAAAAACAACTCTATATCTTTTTAAGCAAAGAAGCCAAATGCATGAGATCATGAATGTCTTTTACCATTATTTCTGCTAACAGAGTAAAAAGGCACATCATTGTAAGGCAAGATGGTCTCTGTCATTTTTTGCAGACACAATATCGAGGATGTAGACGAAATTGTAGCAGTTGGTAAAAACCCAAGAAGATATTATCATATGGAGTGTGCCGCTAGGCTAAATATCATCTAGCATCTTTTAGGTGTATATCTTATTTTATGATATTGTGCATAATATTATTGTCAGATGGATGCCGAAAAGAAAAAGCCTTTAAAACGTGATCAGGCATTGCATGATGCAACTCACGGGCAATTTGGAGAAGAACCAAGACCTGAACCAAAGCCGCATACAGACGAGAGGATATCAGATGACAATCACAGAAAAGAACGCATCAGAGCGGCTCGAAAAATGTCAAAAAGCGCCTAAGTCGCACTTCCATATAGCGTGGCTGAGCGCTCACGAGCAAATTCACGCATTTTTGCACTGACGAGCTCGTCTAATTCATTCCTGCCGTGATCAATTTTTACAACCGTTTGATGAATCTTCGTATCTTTTGTTATTTCTTTACGAACTAGGAATCTATGGATTATCTTATCTCTATCTATGGTGACCAGACCGATATTGTTGTCAGAAATTAACAGTGGAGGTATTATGGAACCAGAGGCTTTCACAATGGATCTGGCTTCTATCCAATCGGGAGGCCGCTGCGCTGCCAATCTCTTTCTATTCCTTGGTTGAACATGCAGGTGCAATGTTGGCCTGCTCTTTACTCTTAAAGACTTGGATGAGAGTCGGTTATTAATGAGACCATTAGTCCACCCTATGCGCACTACCTGCTTCCAAGGAAACATCTGGCGAATTCTGCCCATAATTTCACTTATAAACGCAATCTTGACCAGACTGGTGGTCTTTATGGCGCTGCTGTTAAGCTGCGTTATGCTCATGTGGAGATATTCATGCTCATTCTGCAATAGTGCAAAGGCAGCGCTAATCGTGAATCCATAGTGAACGTCGCCGGACAAAAATGTGCAGTGTCTTGGCCCAAGCGATTGCACCAGGAACGAAAGAAAGTTTACAAGCCCGCTTTCGTTTGCAAACCATGTTTCCAAGTCCAGCTTGTAGACGCCGGTCATCTTGGCCGCAGCTTTTTGCAGTGCTTCTAGAAGGAGGAAACCAAAGACCGGCGTTGGCAAGACCATGATAATCGGATCGCCCTTTTGGTAGTTGGTCTCCTTTGCAGCCTGCAAGATTGAATGAAAGCTCTTGCTGCTGAGCAGTTGAGGTGCACCATCAAGGCTGTCATAGTGGCGCTGGGTCCTGCAATCCATAACAACCGTCAGTGGAGTGATGGGCGCTCTGAATGTCCAGTTATCGAAATTCCATAATAGGTTCTCAAAGTCAGTTCTTTCTGTTTCAGTCACTTCACCATTTTTTCCAAGAAATCCGGCAATCTTGCTGATAAAGTCGTTGTTGTACAAGGCAGGATCGTTTCCCCATCCTTGAAACGCCCAATACGCTGCAAGACCATTTGCCACGACTTGCTTTCCGCATTTGCTGCCTTTTACATTCTCAAGCCATTCTCTTGTAATGTTCCAGTCGTCGGTTATCTCATGGTCATCAAATATCATATACGTAGGAATGTTGGCGAGAACCCGGCGTACTGCAGGGAGATCTTTTCGAGTCTTCTCCAGTTGCCTGATTTGCTCATTGTATTTCTTTTGATACTCTTTTGGGACTGTTGCAATGTCTTGGAATCTGGCTGGCCAGTTCTCCGCGTTCCATGCCAACAGATACATCGCTAAAAATTCGCCGAAGGAAAGTAGGTGGTTACCAGCATTAGGCGAGGTAAAGCTAGCATATTTTTTAACTAGGCTTTGACGTTCCTCTATCTGTGTTTCAGTCACTCTTTTCTTAATACCGTTAATTTTTTCTTCCCATCCTAAGAGCTTGATTCCTAATTGGGTAAGATATTGTGATAGCGGGCCTGCCACGTCGTCAGCGTATATCTGATCGCCGGTGAGAAAGAGCGCGCTCGGCCTTTTTTTCAAGTCTGAAAATGAGGAAGATATTGCTTCATTGGCTGCAACGAGACAGTCCTCACCCTTTCCATGCAGTTTGCGACATGAACCGTGAAGAAAGTTTAGCGGAGTATTCTTGCCCCTCAGAAAGAAGGTTGGCAGCGAAAGAACACTCCGATTCGCATAGACAATAGAGTTTTTGCCACTTAGCAAACCCAGATCCTTTAGCGTCATGATTTTGCCTGAATCGTCATCAACGACTTCAATGTCATAAGCAAGCAGCTCATCAGTGGGAAATCTCTTCTCTGAAGCTGATCCGATTGGACGTGCGATTACAAGCGCCACATACAGATGTTGGCCCAGTCGTAGTGATTTGGTAATTCCTGATCCAACTGGCTTGGCTTGATTTTCGCCTAAATCTACTGCCTTTAAATCGTCAAATAGAAAGATCTGCGCTTTTATTGTTAGAGGTTTGCTGCATGCAAGCCAAATGCATACCTGCTTTTCCTCAGCCCTCCGCAATATAGGACCGAGCAGTATTAGAGGCAATGAGCGGAGTTCTACTGACAAAGTCTTTTCTTATTATAGGGATTTATTGCATATTTGCATTCCCGAAAAGTCACAGCATCTGTCTATTCACTCTGTCCTGCTTCTCAGAACGGCGTAGGCTCTCATGATCCTTGTCTGGAGGTTTTCACCCCGGTTGTTGGGTGCAGTATTCATGTTATCGTCAGCTCTAGCCGATGACTTTCGCCTTTATGACCCGCCTGCTTCTTGCGAGACTCGTTAAGAATCCACAGCAATGTCGATATAGTATAGGTCGGGACAAAGTCGCCGATGAATGGAATGAACTCGACAGCATTAATGACTACGGTGACCTTGCTCTTTGTGATGCGGTACAGCAGGCCAGTTACAATCAAGTCAGCAATATCTCCAACGACAGGCAATGCGAATAGAGCGCCGACATAGTCGAGTGCGTCTGCGATTACAGAAATCCCCAAAGCCGATGCCGCTCTGATTCCAAAAGGCAGTTCAGAATCGGGCTCTTCTTGCCGATGGCGGAATTTTGTTAAATTCATACTGCCATGCTCGGCAATAAGATATAATTCGATCGCTAGCGATATATGATAAAATTTTCCGTGTAGTATATTCTCAATTGACAGGGGAGGTGTAATGACTATTCTGCATGCTATACGACTTCGGATAGTACGTTCAGTAAAGTGATAGATAATCGTTTACGCAAATGACTAAGAGCAACATGCGGCTCGTTCATTTAACGAGGAATTTTATGTCAACAAAAAAAGATGAGACAGTAGCGACGAAAGCAGCATCAGCAGATACAGGTCCATACCGAACATCACAAGCAATGCAGGAGGAACAAACATTTCAAGTCAGCAGATCGATTGACCAGACGAAAGAAAACATCAAGAGATCGATAGAAGAAGCGAGAAAGGAGATCCCGGAATACTCACAGAGCGTGACGGACTATCATCAGCAGGCAATGGACAGCGCTGAGGAGATTACTGATAACTATCTGGACTCCCAGAAGGAAATCATCAATTCTATCCAAAGTACTTGGACCAATTATCTTGAGACCGTTTACTGGTGGCTCTCTCCGCGGAAAATGGCTGAAATGTACACGCAGACTGTAAGTAACTTTGCAGACAATGCGATCTATGCAGACAGAATATGGAACAAGACAATGCTAGCAAATATGGACGCTTCCAAGGCGTTTCTGAGGCGCGCAAGGGAAGCATCAAAGGATGTATCCAGAGTGAACATCAATACTGCACGGGCATTTGAAAGGACGTCAAGCGAGATCAGTCAAGGCACATTCGAAAGGCAAGAAAGGCAGAAGCGAAGAGAAACCTAGCAGTACAGAAAAGCTTGAATTTCTCCACTTTTCATTTTTGGTATCGATTCAATTATATCGTTTTTCTGATTGCTCGGTTGCTGCGATATATGCAGGCTACCGTTGTGTGACGTAGTTCAAATTACTGCGATTCTGACCAAACACCCTGCAAACGTGCAAGAGCCTGAGCGCTTATTCCTCCTCCTACTTCTTCCTTTTTCCGTCTGTATGAATAGTGAGCGTACAACAATACTGAGACCAGAGTTTCTATGCCCATAGCGGTTCGAAAAGTGGACCTAAATAATAATTGAAATTAAGAAGTTTCTTCTGTTATGGGGCCAGTGGGATTTGGTGTTGTCAAAGTAACGACTCTGGACACCATAAAAGTTCGAATATCGCTAGCGATATTTGGCTGATATGATGGTCATAAAATCCTGGCGGTCTAAAGGGCAGAGGTAGCCAGATTCTTCAATTCCAACGAGTCAGATCATCACCACAAATATGCACTGAAACCTTTCAAGATAATCGGACCTTCAAACGCCAACTTCGCAATGGCTAGCGCCACTTCGCACGATGCTGCCTCTGCATCAATTCTGTCTTTCGCAGAGCTCTATTGGAAGGATAACAAAACCGCTGATCATGCATTGATGCTGTGGAGCTCCACAAAATCGTATGGCCTCCTCCACCACATTTCTTGCGCAGAAATAATCATCATCATGATTTGATTGTAGATTCTGCTTCTTCTTGGTACTTATCACCGTCTTTGCCATAAGCCATTTTATAATCTTGATACATGGATTGTTTCACCGCATCTGTAAGATTTCCAAGTTCTTGGTTATTGTTAAGGTCATTACTGCGCCTCGATTCAATTCCTAGCGATTTCAATTCGCTTTGCCAGTAGGCTTTTTTGTCGTCTTTCTGTTCTTCACTAGCTGCTGTCATCTTCAGTCATTATTATATGAACAAGGTATCAAATAAGCAAGTCAAAACGCGATACTAAAGTGAAGCTTTATTTCTTGTGAAGATTGCCTGCCGCATTCCAATTCTATAAATAGGCTTATTGTCAGTCAGTCATTCGATGCGAAATCCTCCACATGCCATCAAAGTATAGAAGCAGAACTGAAATTACTGCCCAAATCCTGCAAGCTGCAGCAGCAAATGAAGACTCAGTCCATTAAAGCTTAAAGATACAGTGTATACACGACATTGGTCTTTTCTACAAAAATCTATAGCCATCTCCTAACTGATACCTTGTACCTTTCATATTCAATGCCAAAGTTTTCTGCTAACCGAAAGGGTGCCAAGAATTATGGTTCATAATATCAATTGATTAGTTTATCACGGCAAAGTGTTGCTGCCCTCTTGGATTGGTCGAGTCTCTTTCGTAACTAGACTAGCATGGTTACAACGCGGGCATTTGTCAGAGGGCAGTTCAGTTATTTCCATTAGATCGCTGCCGTCAGAAGGACATTTGCCTTCGAACGCCTTATCGTGAATATCAGCACGTACAAACTTTGCTTCCTTTTCGCAAACGAAAAGATGATAGTCTGCATAATCCGCATTAGATAGTCACAAAACTTGCACTGTCGCGAAGAAGACACTTAAAGAATCCCTCCTCTAAATCTTGCATGTCAGATTGGCAAGGTGGGCATGAGAGGACGATATTCTCCATCCCGCTGTCGATCATGACATATACAATATAATCACGTCCGTAGCTATTAAGGCTTCATGATCTCTTTTTTACGATAACAAAGGTTCTTATTGCATACTGGGGTGTGTACATGTACTTTCACTCCCTCCACGAGAGGTTTGTGGGCCTCGAGATTCAGATCGTAGCTTTTCGATTGTCATTTTCACACTGAGTCTTGAGGCCAGCTTTGGGAGATTAGTCTATGACTGATAAATTCTAACGCTGACAAGCTGAATTGAACGCACAGGAAAATGGCACAATCATACAGGACCAGCGGCGACGTCTTGCTGGGAATCAAGTTGACAGCATTAGTTGCTTATGACCTATGCACCAACGACAATAATAAAAGGTTATTACAAAGCGACGACAATATATGCCAACAGTTGAACTTCGATAGGATTTTCCGTGAAGTAATGAAACTCGATCCGCAGATTAGGCTTGTTACCATATGTGACATGGATGGCAAGATATTGTTGTCCCATCATCGCCCAGGTGTGGTCAATTTACTCACACCAGAAGAGAGCAGAGAATCCCTTGAAATGGCAGTAAAGGGTTGGAAGACAAGGAGCGAACTCGCACCAAAGATTGGTAAAGGAAAGTATGTTTTGGCCGAGTATGAAAAGATTAAGCGTATCACGATTCCACTAGGAGATGATCATCTTTTATATGTAACAACAGAAGTGAGTGCCGACCATGCCAGTATAATCAAAGGAATAAGCAAGATTCCATTGATAATAGGTCCTTAATCAATTGTTTATTGGTAGCTCGTTGGGCGGTCCCTCATAACACAAACCGCAACGTCGCCTCTCAGTTTCCCGCTTAGATTGCAGTATCAATCTTATGTTAATTTTGAAAGAGGACAGTGCTATTATCTCCCTCAGAGCTAACAAATACGTTCTTATGACTATGATGCCATTAGTATATGATGACAGTCGACAATAATACTAAATTCTTGTTTATTGCAGCAGCAATAATAACTACATCTTTGATAGTCGCACTGGTTGGGAGCTTGACATAGTGAGACGAAATGAAAAGAACTCTAAAAGCAGAACGTTCAATTTCTGATAATATCGACAGGCCTAAATTCTGTGTATGCTGTGAGAATCTAGCTACTCAGGAAGGTTTCTTTGACGCAGGCAATGGAGTTACAGCCGTGAAAAATACTGTCATATTTGCAACAGGAGAGCTAACTTAAGGTTAGGCGCTCCCAGTTTTCATTATGATATGATGAATTTGCCCGGGAAAAAATTCTCTAGAAAATTTTCCTTTAAGGCCAGTAGAATTTGGGCAAGCCCGAAGAAAACCGAACAGCATTCAACTTTGCATCATATTTGTCTAAGCCCAATTTTCATTATTTTGTCCAGACGATAACTATTGGACAGAAATATTACGATGTCACGTCTCCCATATTGAAATGAATACCAAAGACATATCGATGGTGAAGAATGAAGTGAGAAACGACCTAGTATGCTTTTCTTACTGTTCTTTTGCCTCGGCATATTATGGATGATTATAGGGAATACATGGTGTCTAATACCATTCAAAACCATTTATTACCAAAGTTTATAAGCGATCCTAGCGTATGTGCAATCAATCTCGAACCTGAAGCTGGATTATACCCAAACAGTGAAGAACACTATTCAGACAGTATTTTCAGTACCAAAGCAACTCGGAGGTAACTTGAACATTACTGTACCCGGCATATACACAGAGCAAGTACTAAAACAAGCAAATGACTTCACAAGCAACCTGATAAGAACAGTAGGGACTAATAATCAGCTGGCAATTAACGCACTAGACGCAGCAAGGGAAAATGTAAAGATCTATAGCAGAACAGTCGACGCAATTACAGAATTCAGCACCAACGCAGTAAAAGCCTGGATATCCTTGTATTCCGCGCAGCAACAATAGTTCTTCAAACATGATCCCACCTTTTTTAGTGGTACTGTCATAAATGCACCCTGGTGCTCCCTGATCTATCTTTCCAGAATCACCTTGGATTTTGTAAAACTAATTTTGTAATTTTTCAGAACATCCATACCCAATAAGCTAGGATATTGTTCTTGTATCGCATTTTCAACAGAGCTCTGCTTCAGAAATCTGATAGGCTGAACATCGACAGATTCTATTCCTTCTCCAAAATAGAGATGGCAAGAATCTGCGAAATACGACTTGGCTTGGCCTCCAATACCCAGTGAATCCTGATTTTTCTTTAATTTGGAATAGTCTATCCTCATTTCACGTGCATCGAATTCATTTATTGTAGTAATAGTGGTCCCAGTGTCGACAACCATGAGTATATCCTTATTAATGCCGAGTTGGTCACAAATGAATTTCACATAGATGAATGGTAACCATCCGGGAATTAGCTTTCCTACAATTTTCAAGTGTTGTATATGCGATTTCTTCGGAGATTAAATCCTAACGAATGCAACTTTGTTCCTCAATTTACTTTGTTGGAATCTGGGGCGGATTCTTTACCGACCGCAAATTTGATGAAGCGGTCGTGTCAAAAACTCATGCATACAGTTAAATATATCACTAGTGATATTGCCTGGAGAACATATGACGAAATTCTGATGCTCTAAATGGACTAGCCTTTTGCACAATTTTAATTCTTACTGCGACGGCCCCCTCTTGCCCTATCAGTATGAAATTTGAGCACACACATCCCTCAAAATAATAGCTTCAAACTGCAGCTTGACTATGGCAACTGCGACTTCGCAGCCTGCCTTCTCAGCTTCAATCCTGTTGCGCGGTGAAACAGTTTCATCGCTTGCCATTGTTGCAAGCCGGCGATAGGCATTTGTCAAGCGTTCTTGAGCACCGACAATTCAAGCGCCAATATGTCCTGATTTTGCTGCTCAAGCATCTTGCTGTCGTGCTCGTAGGCTTGGGAGAGATAACGATATTTGCAAAAAAGCAAAGAAGAGGCTCTCCATTGGTGACCTAATAACAATAATAGTGGTAGTAAAATTTCGGTAGCTTCTTTGGATTACTTTATGGCTGAAATAAGATAGCCTTTGCAGCATTCATCTGAACAGAATGCTAGAAATCCTCTTGTCGTACTTGAATATTGCACGCCTTCAGACAGGTTGTTAAACGCTTTACCGCACGACTGGCAAGGTATGTACATTGACGTTGAAACATAGTCGAGTCTCCCATAAGGCTGTTTGTATTGTGGAAAATGCGTATAGGCAGGGATAAATTGCAGTTCACGCTACAAAGTAACAGGTTATTTTACAATGGCAATAATCAGAGTACACAAGAGAAATTCAACGTTTATCGATTTGGCCACATTGGTTGAAGAAATTAGTAACAGGGGATTGACCGACACTTTGAAAAAATACTACAACAAGCCTCTCGAACACGAAGCCAGGAGTATAGTTGCCGGCCCTAGTTTTATTCAGTTTCTAAACAAATTGTTCAAAATCCAGATAGCGGCGGGAGACATCCTACAATTTGAACCTGACAATCGCAACAAGTACTCATGTTCTCACTAACAGGAACATGGGATGAGATAATAAAATTGCAATAAGCCGATTGTTGGCTTTATCTCTTTTTACATCACTATTGACTCGGAAGAACACATTAGATATGTAGAATCTCATATCTTCTTCTCCTTTATTATAATAACTACAGCTATAGCTCATTAAGTCGCTATATTATTTGTAAAAAGTCTTTTGCAATTTTAAAAATATTACAAAGGTTCATATGCCCTCTTAATTACATTAGTAATGAGAATCAAATGGATACAACATTGACACTCGTACTAACTGCAATAGCTGGAATAGGTGGCGCGCTCGTCTACACGATTGCATGGCCAAAGATACACCAGCGATACCACAATGACACGTTCCGTACACGCTCAGCCTAAGCCATTCTCCACTTTTTTGGTTCAATATCTAAATTACCTTGACTGGTCGGGCGTAAAGTCTCTGACTTCTATTAGTTTTGCCCAGATGCACCAATTCACATATCTTTCCAAGTTCATGACAATTTGCACTTCAGGTCAGAGGTGACCGATAATTCTGCAATGTCTATCGTCGGGGAAATCGTAAACTATGC
>DATCWI010000071.1:0-4134 GCA_036566425.1 Nitrososphaera sp. | reverse complement strand
TGTATGTTAGCTTTTTGCTATCAAGTGGCAGTATGTGGGCAGTATTGATTTTACAATTTCGAGATATGATGCCAAGATTCTTCGGTTAGGTCGGGAATCCTAGCTAATGCTATGGCTGTAATATTCTCCTTTGCTCTACCCTCAAGTCAAACGGCCAAACAAATATGCAAAGTTGTAGACCAAGCCCGCTGTTCGCTGATACAATATCAATATTCACGACCTGCTACAATGTAACTAGCATCTCACCTAAAAATCGAGTCAGGGTCTCATTCTGTTCAGGAGCATCCTCTCAAATCATTTCAAGGCGCCTATCTGGTGGTGGTAGAGGAAAGGTCTTCTTTATTTTGGCAATATCCTCCTCGGTGAGCTGCCAGTTTCCCGATCCACCGCTATTGTTCCTGACATGATCAGGATTAGCTGCTTTTGGAATGGTGAACAGATTTGAATCCCTCGTTAGAAAGTTGAGCACTACCTGGCGTACAGTACGATTATGTTTCTTTGAAATTTCCTCAAGCACCTTTCCGCCTCTGCTCTGTGGGGATGGAAAATTTCCATGGTCAAACGGAGAATACCCTATTATAGCAATCTTGTTCTCAGTGCAATATGGTAGCAAATCATGTTCAATTCCGCGATAGCCAAGGTGATATAGGACCTGGTTGCAAGCGATCCTATATCTCTTTAACGCATGCTGTGCTTCTCTTAGTTGCTCTACTTCGAAATTACTTACTCCGATGAACTTTATCATCCCTTCATCTACCAGCTTTTCCATGGCTCGCATCGTTTCAGCGATTGAATGCTGACTGCTTGGCCAGTGAAGAAGGTATAAATCGATAAAGTCGGTCTTGAGCCTATTGAGGCTACGCTTACATGCTTTTAAAGTCCCATCATAAGATGCATTAGTAGGCAGAACCTTGCTAACTAGAAATACACTTTCACGTCGCCCATTAAGCACTTCTGCAACTAATTCTTCAGCCCGACCGTGCCCATACATTTCTGCAGTATCAATATGGGTCATGCCGAGATCGATTCCTATTCTCATTGCTTCTATTGCCCTTTTGTCTGCATCTTTAGTTCTGCCCTCAATCATCCAAGTACCCATTCCAATAACTGGCACTTCTATGCCTGTCCATCCAAATTTGCGCATGCGCAATTTAATCCTCATCTACTTGATAGTGTGACTATATTAGTCGTGAGATCGTTTTTAACCTTAAGCGATAACCGGAACGACATAATTCCAAAAACGCGAATAAGATTTAACATATTACTTGTAGGCCTTTATTAGCCTAGATCATTTTATATCTTTCACCTCTGCAGAATTATTATTTTGACAAATTATGGGAACTGAGATCAAACTCAACGGGGGTTCCTTTAACAATGCCATACTTGCTGGCAAAACCACCAATAGTTTCTAACACATACAAAGAATCACCATCAGGCTCGTATATGGAACATAAGACTCCTGAATGGCAAGGCTGGAGATTATTTTCTATATCTACTACAATTTTGTCACTGCTTATCCAGATTATGTCAATCGGAAATTTCATATCTTTCATCCAGAATCTATGCTCGCCTTCGATATCAAATACAAATAGCATCGCTTCATCTTCAGCAAGCGCATCTTTCACGCTCAACCCCCTTGTCCTTAGTTCATTGGTTGCTGAAATATCAGCAATAAGGATCTGGTGATTTACAGTGACGTTTACCTGCGGATAGCTATCGCTCACAGTTCTTATTTGCTCCTGATCGGGTGTCTGTTGAAGTTGGCTTTCTTTCCCTTCAATCATAATCATAATTTCGGGATACAAATACAGCACAATACCAGCGATAAGCAATACAGCGGCTCCAGCCATAGCAAAAACAATTAACCTTGTCATAGGTACACTCGGTACTAACATGACTGCTAATTAACTGTCTCAACCAAGCGGTTTTGAAAGCCAAAGGTGCATCAACTGTACGTTCTTACCCTGAGCCGGTTGCTGTTGCATAATGCGCGCCTCATTACCTGTAAGCTTAAAATAAGAAGCCAAAACAAGAGCCCAAGGCAGGATCTGTTTGGTCTCTACCTTTGATTGCAGGCTGACTATGTTATTATTTCTATCGTGCTTTAGGCCTCCTAGGCAACTTATCTTGAGCGCAGAGTCTACCAGGTCCATCATTTCGTTTACTCTCATTTCTGATATTTTTAGACTGTATCTTTCGTCAATCGCTTGAGCAAGCTCTGACGACATGTCTAAACGGCTAATTGCGTATTCCAACATCTTGGCGGCTAGACCATTCTCTACCACTCTTATCAGCTCTACTGCCTTTGTTGCCACATCAGGCTGCAAATCAAGCAGATATTTCATTTCACTTGCATTGCTCCATGCCTCCTCAAAATTCTTTGCCTGTAACATGGCAAATGCATCAGCTGAGGCAAAAAATGCAGCCTTTCCATTGCTACTGTCGATTGAAATTATGTAGCTTGAGTCAATAATTATTAGGTTTGATAACACCTCGGCTGTACGAAGCTCAATACCCTCTGGAAGCTGAAATACATTTTCATTGCCAATACATTGGGAGCTGAGTATCATACGTAATCGGACCCCAGTAGTCAAAGCTTTAAGAACAGATGATTTGCACTGTGAGATTAGCCTTAAGCCCCAGGCATCAAGGCTTGCCGTTATTGAGGAGCGCGACTCTGCGATTAGATTGCCTATCTTTTCAAGTGTGGAGTTTGCATCCAGTATAAAATATCTCCTTTCCTCAGATCCCTTAGGCCGGTGGCTTTCTTCATTTATTTTCTGTAAAGAGTTCACTATCTTTCTCATGGTCTTTACTCTGCTATCGTGTAGGTTGACAATTTCTGTAAAAGCCTCCTCAGGTGGAATTGCGCTGCAAATAAGTGGTTTTTGCTTGGAGATGACGGCAAGCTTCTTTTTCTCTAGTTTTTTTACTGTTTGATAAACCTTAGTTCGTGGTAGGTTGGCGTAATAAGCTATTTCGCTTACCGCTAGTGATCCTTTGCCGATCATGGTAAGGTATGCTCTTGCTTCATATTTTGACAAACCAAATTCTTCGAGGCTACCTGGAAGATCACTATGAATATCATTCATCATCTTCTTAGCAAATTAAAAACTAAAGGTAAAGCGGTTGGTCAAATAGATTGCATCAAAGTTCAAAAAAATGCTGAGCTGTCACTAGAGGTGCATGTTACTGCAGTTACAAAAGGTTACGATACATAGAATGTATTATCATAAAATCAGATGCTTGTTAGTATGAATTCAAAATGGGTAAAGTCTGAATCAGTGCTAGATAGCAATGACGTAGACGGTAAAAAAAACAACAATAATTATCAAACGTTTTCTCTACCCAAACCCGGAGGGCCGCTCAAGCCAAGGCTTGACGCAGTGGAAAAAAAGATAAAGGTACAGATCGATCGGCTTGAAGAGCTCCGCAGCCTAAATAGACTAAAAGACATGGCGATTTTCACAAAATTGACGGATTCCTTAAACGATAACAATACACAACATTTGACTCTATTATCATCAGAACTGACAAGGTCAAGACAGCTGGCAAGAGTTCTGTTGTTATCATGTGTTTCGCTAGAAAAATTAATAGTAAAGATTTCATCTGCTTCCGACTTTGGCAATCTGGTGATGGTCTTAAGTCCTGCTATGGCTGTCATAAAGAATCTCAGATCGTCTATCACATCATATGTGCCAGAGATGGAGGAAGAGCTCGGCATAATATCTGAGCTATTGAGCGGTATCTTGGTCGATGCTGGCCAAGTGGGCGGGTTTACTATAAATTTTGAGAAGGCTAACGAACAAGCTGTGCAATACCTAGGGGAAGTTTCAGAAGTGGTGGATCATAAGATGGAACAGGAGTTCTCAAAAGTACCTGAGCTTCCAGTAATACCCAACAGGTTGTTTTAGGCCGCCTATCCTGCCTATCGTTGATAAGTGCGGTAAATGAGGCAAAATTACACAACAATTCTTGTCAGTATGGTTTTTTGGTATTTTCGCATCAGTCTTTGGCCACGCTATTCCTATTGGTCTCAAATAATACGAACCCATACGTAGCAAGCAAAGAGATCTGCGCCCGCCATTGTCAAGAACTATACCTCATGAGCCCTCTGCGCTCTAAAGTTTGCTA
>DATCWI010000059.1:0-2569 GCA_036566425.1 Nitrososphaera sp. | reverse complement strand
AAAGACCTGTGCCAAGGTTGTCAAGAGAAAGAAGCTGAAATCTTTCAAGATAACGGAGATTATTGCCTAGAATGCTGGCAAGATATTACACATCCCCATATCTAGACCGCCATCTTGAGATCAACAATAGAAATCCAATATTTCATACACAGCTAGCTTTTCAATATAGATCCTATGCAGCTAGTTTTTAGGCAATCTCATGCTATCTAATAATACACACGCTGGCTCACAAAATGCAAATGCCAACAAAAAAAGAAGAAGATGTTCCCACGAGTCCCCGCTTCCAGCCCGCTCCTCTCAAGAGCAGCGACAGCAGGACCGCAGACAAGAGAAGCAAAAGAAGGTGCCTGTGCGATGAATGCAGAGGAGTGCTGGAAGTTTTAAACGAAGCAGACGAAAAGGGTGTATACTTTACTATTGCAAGATGGAGACAGGAAGAACTAATGCGCGCTAACTTTTTCTGAGCTGTCCTTGCAGATTAAGAGGTTTGAAAGGTCTCTGCTGGTTTTCCCATGCAGGTGGCTGATTGATTGATTTATTGTTATTTCTGTTTGCCGCTGTGTATGTACAGCGATCACAGTTCCAAATTCAGGACATTGGATTGCTGAAGAGCAGCCAGTTTTTCTAGTAAAACTACTCAACAATTTCTTTAGTGGTAATTCTACTAGGGAAACTGGTAAATGAGAACTAGCGCATAATTCTGCAATATAAATATGTGAGGAGATACACACACATATGAACGAGGTAACACTTGCAGAGTTCAATTTTACAACAACCATCAATGGTCCCATTGAAAAGATCGATCTTCCGGCTTGGATATTTGGATTGGCAGATGATGAGTATCAGCGATGCTCTGCTGCTCAATGTCGCTACTGGTGCAACTCACTCACATGATGGCCGCGGGATGGTGGTTTTATGATATTTTTGTCACCCCTGATTTTTTGCAAAAGCTTTTCCAACAATTTTAGTTCCAGAGGGCGTTCATGACAGAAAGGCCGCAACAATCAAGATTGTAGAGACTTTTTTCAAGGGCAACTCAGAAACTATGGCTCGGAGGCCAAAATAAAGATGCATGGCGACATTCCGTTTGCAGCTCCTTGGTGGGCTTGGCTGATGAGATAGAGACTGATGAATCAAAAAGAGATCAATTATCATATCTGATAGTAAGTTTATTCTAACCAGATACGGTAAGATCAACCTGCTAAGTGAGCTATTGCTACCGTGATTAAATAGCGCGACCACCATACCACTTATGGCATGACTACTACACTTCGAATAGAAGGGGAGGAGACAGGAATTTAGTTTGTAACGGCGACAAAGTTACTCTTGGGTGCGAACCGAATGGGAAGGAGACAGCAAGTTAAATGCTAAGAATAGCCATTATTCTTGGAAGCACCAGGCCCGGAAGAAATGGTGAGGCAGTAGCAAAATGGGTCTATAATATTGTCAAAAAGCGCACTGATGCCGAGTTTGAGTTTGTCGATATCAAAGATTACAACCTGCCGCTATTGGATGAGCCGCTTCCGCCTTCACTTGGAAAATACTCAAAGGATCACACCAAAGCGTGGGCGGCAAAGATCGATTCCGTTGATGCATTTGTCTTTGTGACACCGGAATACAACCACGGAATACCCGGCGCACTCAAGAATGCTATCGACTTTCTCTACAAAGAGTGGAACAACAAAGTTGCAGGCTTTGTTAGTTATGGCGGCGTAGGCGGCGTTCGGTCTGTGGAACAGCTCCGTCTTGTGATGGCAGAGCTACAAGTCGCTACCGTACGCGCTCAGGTGCAGCTTTCTCTCTTTGCAGACTTCGAGAACTTTAGTGTCTTCAAGCCTGCCGCATACCAAGAAAAATCGGTCAACACCATGCTGGACCAAGTTATTTCATGGGGAAAGGCTCTGAAGACTCTTAGAGCATGAATAAGAGCAGCCAGATTTTGTACTCAATGACTGCGGGCTTTGACACAATTATAGTGACCCATCCAATAGAAAAAGAGGAATTGGCTCCCAAGCAAGCTCTGATTTCTACGATTTTGTTAAATTCTAGTTGTTAAACTGGAATCTTAGGGTTCATCATTCAAACAAAAGAGCATCAATCTATTATCATCTTATTTATCACAGTCATCAGATTGCAATCACACAATACTTAGGTTCATCGTGTGGTCAAAAAATGAACTGAAATTATACAGTTGGTGCTGGGAAACATGTCAGTTAACCATACCACAGAAAGTCAATTAATGATTGTCTGCAAACCTATGCTGTAGCATTGAGAGTCGGGCTTGGTAAACACTGGAAAAAGGAGCAGCAGTGCTCGGCGGATATCTAGACGCGACTTTCTAAAATTAATGGTTGCAGCTGGAACTGTCCTAGCGTTTGCTCCCTTTGTTGACTGGGGCAAGTTTTTGCCAAACACCATGACAAATGTGGCTAAAAAAGCAAAAGTGGAGCTTCCTGATGGAACCCAGGCAAATATCAAGACATTTCCAGTCAACCATTCAGAAGTAGTGATATATCCCAAAAGCGACGATCCTGTTTTGAATAAAGAAGCCTTTAGGACTTGGCAGCTT
>DATCWI010000065.1:0-8911 GCA_036566425.1 Nitrososphaera sp. | reverse complement strand
GGGGGGGTGGGAGGGGTCGGCCATATTCGAGGAGTACTGTCCTTTATTAGGTGCCATATTTCCATATGTCAAATCTTATGCAAGTTATCAGCCATCATCAGTATCTATGCTCTACTTGCGGTTCTGTACTAAAAGAAACTACAGAGTATGTCGAGATTCACTTGTTGAGAGAAGAGTGCCCAAGTTGCGGTTCGATTCTTGCGGAGAGTCTGATCAGAAGGACACTTCTACCTGAGGCCAAAATCTCTCCACCAAAGATCCAAATCCAAACCGCTGATACCTTGCTGCAGCTGAATAAATTGAGGTTCGATATTCCCGTGATAGATTCATTTATTGAACTTACGGCCAGGGATCTTTGTTCCATATCAGGTTATGGCTCAAATGTATTGCTTACAAGGTTATGCATAAGATCTCTGTTGCCTGAAAGGCATGGTGGCTTAAATTCACCTTATGTCATGGTTGCAGATGCCGGTAACCACACTGATGTTTATGGTGCAATTAATTTCGCAAGACAGTACGGAATGAGCAAGAAAAATGTTGCAGAGAGAATACTTGTAGTCAGGGCATTTACCGTGCATCAGGTAAGGAGACTGATATCAGTTGAGTTGCCCAAGATTGTTCAGAAATATCAGGTTAGAAGTGTAATTGTTCCTGGCTTGCTAAATGTATTTGATGAAGATCCAAACATGAGAAAGATGGATGTAAAGAAAGAAGTCTCAAGAATAATGGAAGCGATAAACGAATTATCAGCCAGAGTGCTGGTTGTAACCTCAGTTCAACAAGGAAGTAGTAGTAGTAGTAGTAGTAGCCATTCAGAATCAGTTTTGCGAGCATTCAAAAAACGTATCAACCTTCTTCAAAAGGATAAATACAGCACGCTAAAAGCTGAAATTTATAATCAAGGCGACAGCAAAGTTGTGAACTTGACAGAAAGAGAGCTTAAGATCATATCTAAAAAGTAGCATGCAAGCAACATACGTCCTCAATAGGGAAATACCTCTGAGATCTCAGCCAGACAAAAGAAGAATCAAGCTCAGAATCATCGTAAAAAAGTGGGGAGGTTGTGTGGGAACATCGGAGTATTTTCCAAGTGCACCTAAGGCCTATCGATCGGATTTTTCTTGTAGCGGAGCCTCTTGTTCTCAGGCAGCCTTTCAATCGCATAGCGTAGCATAGTTCGAGGCATGACACTCCAGTACTCCTCGAGAAACGCCTCTTGTGCAGTAGCATCCCTCTTGCCCACTTCGCGCAGCATCCAGCCGACGGCTTTGTGGATAAGGTCGTGCCTATCCTGCAGGAGCATCTCAGCAATCTTCAGTGTGTAGGAAAAGTCACCGTTCCTGATAAAGTGATACGTGGCTAAGATCGCTACCCTCCTTTCCCATACATTCTCCGATTTGGCAAGCCTGTAAAGCAGCCTCCTGTCTCTATTGTCAATTAGGTATGCTCCAAGTATGTTTGGCGCGGACAGATCCACAAGGTCCCAGTTGTTGACCTGCTTTATGTTGTCTAGGTAGAACTTTACGATCTCTTCTTTTTCTTCTCTGTTGCCTAATGCACTGCTGTACCTCCAGACAAGGATCAAGAGCGCCACAAGCCGCTCCTCGTGAATGCGAGAGTAAAGCAGTGTCTTAACCTCTACAAGCTGGAGCTGGCTGAATTTTTTGGCTATCTTCCTTGACTGTGGTACTGTAACGCCTATAAAGATGTCACCCTCGCCGTACTGGCCCAGCCCTGTTTTGAAGAACCGCTGCAGTATCACTGCTTTGTCTGGGTCTGCCATACTCTTCAGCTCCTTTCTGACGTTTGCGGCCTTCATTCCTCTATGTAAGGTATCAATGATAGCTGTATTATTTGAGGATGCAATGGACTGGGTGATGGTGGGACTTATTTGAACCCCCGACTTCGCCTCATCAGTAATAGCTAGCTAGCTTGCTGCTATAAACCATTCAAACATCAATAGCTTGATCAATATGCAATAGAAGGTAGGAATGGTGCTGCAGGATCCTGATACTTTCCAACGGCCATTAGATTAGCTGGCCAGACAATACGGAATCCAGCGTCAAGTAGCCACCTAAGGAGTTCATAGTTGCGGCCTGGAACTAAGAAGCCATGACCAAGAATCGCAGATGTGTTTGCTACAAGTGCCTTGAGAACTTCGTTTGTCTTAGCAACTGCATGACCTAAAAAACCTATTCCTGCAGCGTAACCAGTAATACAGCCAGTATTATCGATAGCGACATGGGCCACTCCTTGATCTATGGCTTGGCGCAACTCTAGTTCTCTTGAAAATCCATGAGTAGATATGCAGATTTCATTACAGTCAGAAACGTCTTTGGATTCAGCTGCACGGACATCATACCTCTTCTCTAGAGTGCTGGGTATTGGATTTCCATGAATGAGAAAGAGAGGTTCGCGCAAAGTAAAACCACATTTAGTGTAGAGCGCAAATGAGCGCAAATGGCTTGGTGACTGAACAAGCCGAACTTGATCATAACCGCGCTTGCGCGCTTCAACAAGTGCGGCTTCCATTAGTGCTCGGCCAACTCCTCCTTCAACAGAGGGGTCCACAGTAAGCGGGCCAATCGCAGAAACTGGAGAAGGAGGAAATACATGAAGGAATATGCTGCCAAGAATTTTGTCATCTCGCTCTGCTAATGCCCCCCAAGAGTTTGGATTTACTAGCAGGGTCTTGATCATCCCTACAGCGAATTCAATTGATGGTTGCTCTGAGGGGTAACCGTGAGTCGATGAGATCGCCTTATGTGCTTGAAAACCTATTTTGCCACATGCTTCTGCATCAGCCTGTTCGATTGATCGAACCGTGAAACCCATGAAGTCTTTATCAAGAGGAGTACAAGTTTTTTGCTTTTAAACATAGTCATTGTCAGAGTAAATTATATCAGGGCAGGGAATACATCTAGCAAGTTCTTTTGCCAACTTGAATCAGTGTCGAGTGTCTAGTTAGTGAATTCAAATAAATTTTTTATACAAATCTCAACGAGCTTAGTCCAAAAATGCAGTTGCCAAACTACAGTTGGGCATACTAAGAAATTAATAAAATAACAATATAAGATGGTCACAGCAGGGCCCTTAGCTCTTCAGTCAGTTTCTGAGATTCCTCCGGCCTGCCGATATATGTCGCCCGCGTATTCTGGAATGCAGCTAGGCTCCATTTCCCGTTGCGCTTGACAGCAACAAGTGTCTGGACCGAATTTCGTTCTGGGTCTAGATCGGTCTGTCCAGGCATCACCGTTCCACCAACAGTATGCATAACAGCAATGCCAGAGGTCAGAAAACGCACTCTTCTTACTTTTCCTACAAGTCTCGAGCCTTTGAGAAACATATCAAATAGGTGTTGGTGAAATAAGGCAATTTCATGCCGGCCGTTGATGTGTGTGCCATCAAACCCTACCAGATCACCACTTTCTTCAAACGGGGATGCAAAGGCATAACCACTAGCTGCATTCCATCCGTCCATCAACTGCTGGTAAAGAGCGCGGATTTCGGCTTCGTCAGCAATGGTAGAGGATGATGATAGCGTCTGAGAGTTTTTATCCATTAATATCCCGCCATCCTCCGCGCATATTCTGATAGGCTGCCCAGGTTATTTTTGCTGATTTTGTGTTGTATTTCTTCCACAGTGGCATAATCATGGTCCTTGTGTACTTTAGAGTGCCAAAACAGCTTGCTACTCTTCTTGCAACTGCTGCACTGGTAACTCCGCTCGACCCAGTCAAATTTCCAACAAGGGTACACCGATGAGAAACTGTGGACATCATCAGGAGGATGTGTTTCAAAAATATTGCCGCAAGCTTTACAGGAATAACACTTGACAACTTTTTTCTCATTACTATTTTTGTACGTCTGACGATTTTCTGATGTCTTCATGTCAGTAATAGAATCGTCACTTGTACTTTTATCATTGATCGGAATAGACATCTACAAAGTGGTCAGATAATGAGTGAGCCTGTCCATTTTTAGTATTGCCACTATACATTATGTACCACTAAGTTCAGACAGTCGGAGATGCTGAGCATGATTGTAGTGTGCTGGGAGTGAGAAAAAGAGAGATACACATAGATTTGGAGGTAACAACTAAGAAGACTTGCAAACTTGATTTAAATAAATTCATATTTAAGTTCAGACGAGCTCACTACTTAATACATCGTGTCATACAAGGAGCGTTTTTCTCTGGAATCCCTCTAATCCTACGTCGCAGAAAGCTTTTTAGCTCTTCTTCATATTCAAAGGGACTAGCAAAGAATCCCTTTTTTGAAGTGATATCACTTCACGGCCCAATGGGGCCAAATAGAATTTTCATTATCTACACCTTATTCACAAATCATGACCATAGTGCAAGTGTAGATAGATGCAGTTATACACTTTGTTAACTATGTCTAATCATACAATAAAGAAGAGATGAAGTGGGGAAATACAGTTTGGCTAAGAAAAATGGAAGGATGACAGAAACTCACGATAGGGGTTTGGATAAAGAAAAAAACAAAAGAAATGAAACAGATGTGTCAATTACATCACGATCAACGCCATCACATTCAAGAGAGAAGGGCAAGACAATAGAAAACGTATTGGTACTACAGGGTGGCGGATCCTTGGGAGCTTTTGGTTGTGGTGTATTCAAGGCAATTGCAAAAAGAAATATCAAGATCGATATTGTTGCGGGCACCTCCATTGGCGCCGTTAATGCTGCTATTATAGCAGGAGGCAGAGATGGAGAGTCCTCGGAGCAATTACTAGAACAATTTTGGATGGAATTATCGGATAGCTTTGTAGATTTAAATAATACTGCTGCTGCTTTTTTGCCTTACCTTTCAACCCCTGCACTTGCTGAACAAGTGGTGGATTATTCACATAGCTATTATCCTTCTTACTTCCTCGGAAGAAGTAGTAACGTACAAGGAGAAGGACATCACCAATCTGTAAGCGCAAACAAAAAAACAAAGGTTAAACAGCTAAGATCTTTCTATAGCTCGGCGATTTTCGGGAATGCTAAAATGTTCAAGCCAAGATGGAAGCCAGAATACGCACTTTCAGATCCCGAATACTTTACGCCGGAAAAATGGACCTACCTGTATGACCATTCACCCCTAGCCAGAACCTTGGATAAATACGTTGATTATAAGAAATTAAACCCAAATGGAAAGCCAAATGCACGCCTGATAATATCGGCAACAAATGTGCTGACTGCAGAATCTCTAGTTTTTGATAGTTCGAAGCAACAAATAACTCCCAAGCACATTCTTGGGGCAAGCGGTTATCCATCATATAATTTCCCATGGGTAGAGGTGGAAAAAGGTATATACGCATGGGATGGTAGCCTGTTAAGCAATACCCCTCTAAGAGAAGCAATAGACGCGTCTCCTGTAAATGACAAGCGAATATTTTTGGTCGAGAACTATCCAAAAAAGATTGATGTTTTACCAAAGGATTTGCCAGAGGTTCATCACAGGGCAAGAGACATCATGTTTTCTGATAAGACTGAGCATAATGTAGCCATGTCAAAGGTAATAACGCGCTATCTTCAATACATTGAGGAGTTATATCAGATAGTGGAGAAGCAAACAGATCACACAAAACTAGACAAGGAACAACTTAAAAGAATTCGACGCAAGTACAGAAAATACAAGCAAGAGCGTGGTGCCGAGATAAAACAGATATTCCACATATCCCGAGATGAGCCTTTCCCTCATATTTATGAAAATGCAGATTTTTCCCCAGAAACAATCAAAAACTCAATTGAAGAAGGGGAAATGAAAACAAATCAAGCACTAATAGAGATGTAATAATCACATATAGCTATTGCACACTGTTCATTTGTTACCGTATTGTCCTCCTTCATCATTAAGAACAATGATTTGACCATTGACAAAAGAAGCAATAGTCAGACGCTAGTTGGTAAAATACGCTATTGCGGTATGTAGTGTGCTAGGTATTGCTGACCTTGTCAATGCGATAACTCATGGCCAAATCACATCCTCAGGTCCTACATTTCAACAATGCTAAACTTTCCGTTGGTCCTTTTTCCTATCCTACTGGTGCTCGCAGCCATTGGTCTACATCTGCTCAAGCTGTGTTGGTTGAGAGGTTACGTGTCCTTACAAGAGCAGATAAAAGTTTCAAGTAAGTAGGGTTCTGTTGCTGAGGAGGAAATGGCGTCATGGACATTAGAATAGAATAGAAGGTATCATTCAAACAGTATAGTTAGTAATCAAAATGAAGATAAAAATTATGTCTATGAAGAAAGTATCAATAGCCAAAGCTCCTTCAACTATCGCGGCATTAGGAGTGAGTCTCTCCTTTGTGCGGAGCCTCAGTCAATGCAGGGTTAGCCTATTCGATACTTTTCCATCTTCATAATTTCTTCTCTGACTAGGGAGTGTCTAAGGCCTGTAGACACTAGCACTTCCCTATTTAGGGATATTGTCACGTATTTGATTCCCTCAACCTGCTCCAGCACGCGGGTCTTAGTTATTACGTCCGCCAACGAGCTTGCTCTGCAGAGGACATTTTTCATGGGTGGTTCGAGTGTGTGATGTGTTAGGGCCGACTCGCCCATTATTCTCCGCACCTCATCCATGCTGACCTTACCAGCAATTACCAGCGGATATATCAGCTCGCCTGAATCCGTCAAGGCGCCTAGAATGGGGTCGACAGATATCGTTTTTGCCTCCAAGAGTCGATTAAGGTGTTTGCGTATAGTCTTTGGACTGAGACCAGTAGATTTTAAAAGTTCTCCAAATGGCTTCTGGGGGTAGTCTACTAGAGCATCCATTATTAATAGGTCCGTAATGGAAAGCGGTCCTAGCCTCTTCTTGCGTGCTGTCAAAGCTCGCATTGAGGGTCTGACACCCAAGGTCTTACTGAGATTATCTGTTGCCTCACGTTCGTTTTTAGTCCATAGGCGCAAGGTAATTCGTCCATCTACTTTCCAAGCTACCCAAGATACGTCTGGCGCTGCAAACGCCGCTAGTGCACTCTTGCGTGAGAAGTTATCATGAAAGAATAGCAGGAGATCATCGCGGTCAAACACGCTTGAATCTATCACTAACATGAATCCTTGAAGGACGCCCTTGCTCCTTAAGCGCCTCAGCCGGTCCCGAACAGCAGGAGCAGAGAGCGAGACTCTCCTGCCTAGAGACTGATAGCTTTGACGTGCATCCCCATATAGACCTACAAGCAGCTGAAAGTCCTTCGAGTCCAACGCTCATTACGCGCCTCAACTTTAATATAAAATTCCCTAAATCGAAAGTTGAACTTAACGAGATAATATATCCTATGCAATTGAAGGAATATTATGCAAAAAAATGAATCTGCAAAAAGTGTGAAGGAAATTGTGATGGGCTTCATAGAGGCTTTGGAGCGAAAAGACTTCAAAACTGTAAGAAGTTACATAAGCGATAACATATCAGTCGTAGCTCCTGGGCCTGTTGAACTAACATCCTTTAACAAAGCTGAGCCATTCGTGACCTATCTAGAACACGCGAACCTGCCCCCATTAGAGATCAAGAAGGAGTTTGCCGATAGCAACGATGTCTGCCTTCTCTATGAAATGACTTATCTCGAGCCTCCTGTGACAACCTTTGTATGTGGATGGTTCCATGTAAACGATGATGATGGGAAAATAAGTTCATTAAGATTCGTTGTAGATCCAAGACAGCTGTTCCAGCAGAAAAAATAGGTATGGACAACTAGGCTACCAAAATGACCAGAATGGATGACTCACATGCAAGGGATATATTATGCAAGCACTTGAGGCTGTAAATTCTGAGGATATAAGAGGACATGTTTGGAAATTGAAATGATAGGAAAAATGATGCCACTTACGAAACCATCAATAGTCAAAGCTCTTCCACTTATCACAGTAGTAGCAGTTCTAGCATCGAGCATAATGACTAGCATCTCTATTTTAGATTCAGCTTAAGATCGCAATACAACAAAAATATCTTCTTCATTCGATCAACCCTCAGCATCATCATCAATTGAATTTGATTCAGGAATAATACAACCAGGACAAATATTCAAGCATGCTTTTTATGAAGCAGGGACATTTGAGTACTATTGTACGGTACATCCTGCAATGGTTTGGAAGATTATTATTTCCTAGTACCATACAGCAAAAGTCACCTGTACTATTTCATATTTTGTTCAACCTCGATAGGGATATAGTTGATCCATAGATAACCTTTAAAGCTCTGACAATAGAACCCGATTACATGCAGGAATCTAATCCCAAAGGGCCCGCATTAATTTTCATTCGATTTTGAATTCACTCCTCTCCTATTTTTTAGCTTTTCCAGATATTTCTTTTACCCTTGCACGCACAATTTTTTTAACAAGCGCCGTCGGCAATGGCTTCTCAGGTGTGAAATGAATGGTTGCCCCCGAGACTTCGTAACCATGTAAATCTTTTTTCATCGCTTTTGCTAGTGGAGGACTCATAGTATAAAATGAGCAGAGTCTTTTTTGAGGATCTGTTTGAGCTGAGAACCCGACTAAATCGCGCTGAAGCCTAAATATAGGAATCCTGTAAGCAATCCTTTCTTCAGCTTCAGGAACAATAGATTTGATAGTGCGTCTAAGTTTCTGAAGCACTTTGCGTGCATCGTTAGGTACTGTAGCCAGGTACTCATCGACTGTTGTGGGAAAGTGTTCAGATGGTTTAGTCATTGTGTGATTATCATTTGTTAATTGTATATTTTTTCTCTGGCTTGCTTTGGTTTCTTGATGGTCTCGCCTTTCTACTGTGTGTTTTGGGTTTTAATTTGTGCTGCATGTTCTCAACGAGTGGGTTGAATCATGCCTACCCTATTGTCTTCCGTATCAAAAAACGATACATACAGTCCAACTCCTGGTATATCCATTGGCTCGCCAAGCACTTTACCTCCTGACT
>DATCWI010000064.1:0-56589 GCA_036566425.1 Nitrososphaera sp. | reverse complement strand
AAAAAACGTTGAAAAATTGGACCCAGTGCATCCAATATTTAGAGAGCCGGCCTCCATCTCATATTTGTGGAACCTTTTTGGAAGAACTAAAGGTATTCATGTCCCTTAGGCTCACTAATTACACGTAATTCAAATACTCTCAATGTGATAATTAATCATTAATACTAAGCCTCTTTGGAATAAGCGATTTCTTTAATTCTTTGTTCATGCAATTCAATGTTAGATAGAGCGAGGATTGACGCCCATTTGACGAGGTTCCGTGCACAAAATAAAACGCTGCGAGTAAAGTGAGTATCAATAGACTGGCGTCAATCACAAGTCATTCAGTTAGTCCAGAGGCAAAACTTTGAACGAAGTAGCAAAGATCCTGCAAGTGGACAAAAGCACTATTAGCCGAGATTATCAATTCATCTGAAATAATAATATCCTTATCGCAGATTATAATGGGCTTATTTTGACCTGAAAATCCCGATTGAAATGCGGCAAGCTTCTTTCTCTAAATGCCTTTATAGAATAATCGCCCAATGGCTGCTATGTCAACGACACAACTTAGTGCGGAATCTCGTGGGCAGTATAAAGCGAAGGCTTATTCCTCTGGCAGTTCTACTTCTCCGCTTGCTCCAGCCACGATTCCGCGGCGTGAGCCAGACGATGCCGACGTTCAGATCGAGATCCTCTTTTGCGGTATCTGCCACTCTGACCTCCATAGAGTCCGAAGCGAGTGGAGCGGCACTGTTTACCCCTGCGTCCCAGGACATGAGATCGTTGGGCGCGTCACGAAAGTAGGCTCAGCAGTCACCAAGTTCAAGCCCGGCGATCTTGCTGCGGTAGGCTGCATGGTTGACTCTGACAGAAATTGCGACGATTGTCAAGCCGGTCTTGAGCAATTCTGCCCGAATGTGATCTATACTTACAATTCCCCTGACAAGCATCTTGGAGGCGTCACCTATGGTGGATACTCTGACAGCATTGTCGTCAAAGAAGGCTTTGTCCTCCAAGTTCCTTCCAAACTCAATCCAGCCGGAGCTGCGCCTCTCTTGTGCGCTGGAATTACAACATATTCCCCGCTACGCCACTGGGGAGTCACCAACGGCAAGAAGGTTGGCGTAGTCGGACTCGGCGGGCTGGGCCATATGGCAGTCAAGTTTGCTCATGCGCTTGGAGCGCACGTCGTGGTGTTTACCACTTCGCCTAACAAGAAAGACGATGCGGTTCGCATAGGTGCGGACGAGTTCGTCGTTTCCCGTAATGCCGAGGAGATGAAAAAGCACGCTGGCAGTTTTGACTTCATCTTGGATGCCGTGTCTGCTGAGCATGACATCGATGCATACATCCAGCTCCTCCGCCGCGACGGCAACGTCACGCTTGTCGGCGCACCCCCCAAACCTCTTGCCATCTCTGCCTTTAGTCTTACATACGGACGTCGCAGTCTCTCTGGCTCTCCAATCGGAGGCATCGCAGAGACTCAGGAAATGCTCGACTTTTGTGGCAAGCATAACATCACTGCCGATGTTGAAATCATTCCTATTCAGAAGGTGAACGAAGCTTACGAGAGAATGTTAAGGTCAGATGTGAAGTATCGCTTTTCCATCGACATGGCTTCTCTTAAATCAAAGTAACACGATATAGTGGCTCGCTTCTAATCTACTTCTTATATTCAAAATGAGATGGTCATCAGATAGACAGTTCCTCTCATAACTGTTAGAGCGGAACTTCAACGGCAATCATAGATAATAATAACATGACGTTCGAATTTTCCAGAGGTCATCATTACGACTTTTTACATTTGTGTAGTTTAACCAAACTAAAGACGAAACTCTTGCTTACTCCACATATGGACCGTGAACCAATTGATCATAGAATTTGACCGATTTGATATTCACGAATCCAAGCATACAGTATCTTGATAGTTCTCTGCCAAATCCACTATTTTTTATGCCGCAAGATGGAACACGAGAGTCAGATATCACAATATTATTTACCGTAACCATTCGGCTTGGACTATCGATGAAAATTCTTCTGCTTTCTCTAGATTTTGAGTACAAATGCTTTGCACCCAGACCAAATTTTGAATCTTTTGCAATCTTTGCTTCCTTTTCATTATCAGCCACGGTGACCGGTACGAGAGGACCAAATACTTTCTCTAGTGCCACTTCCATGGAAGGGGTGACACTGCTAAGAATAGCTGGCCTGTAAAAATAAGCCCCTCTGCCTTCTATTCTTTCTCCACATGTTAGTAGCTCTGCTCCCTCCTTTACAGATCTCCCAGTAATTCCTTCCAAATTTTCAAGGCTCTTGGTATTAATCACAGGCCCAGATTTATGCTTCTACAAACCACAGACGTAACTTGATTTTGATGATCGCTTTGCAATTTTACTACTGATAACCATCCCGTTCTCATATGTGTGTAAGAAATTTGGTAGCGTATTATTATGCAGGATGTTGACGAACTAATCAGTGAATTGCTTTTATTACTATCTAATATCCTTCTATCTTTTGTCCTAATTTATTCTAGTCTTTTTCCTTCTTACTACTTCTACAACTGCTATTACCAAAAACTTAATGGCTGACCAGATGCGGATTAGTCTGAACCCTTTCGATGAGGCGATATCTGGCTGCAGCCTCTGCACGCGCTTGTACTACCATTGAGTCCCAATTTTGAAGTTTTTTTTGCCGAGTCCCTCCGGGCCTGCCTAAAATAAAAAAACGTTTGAACTGTTCTACAGTTCAATTCCTTTCTTGTGGGTTCATCTCAATATTCAGCTGTGTTCACCCGAACCCGCTCCGATATCGGTCCTTTTTGGTGGATTCTTTCAAAAAAATAGGTGATCCGTGATTGGCGAGAACTATAATTATGTCAGATACAGACTGATTATTGTTCAAATATGAAAGCGCCACTTTATACCTTGTATATGAAGTGGGTAACAAGGGAGCATGCCAAAGTAGACAGAATAGCCTGTCCATGGCTGATAAAGAATTTTGTTGACAAGGATGCAGAATTTCTATTCGTTCCAGCTCACAAAGTGATAGAAGTAGCCAGGGAGCAAGATGCCATACCATTTGATGTTCCAAACGCAGAGCTTGGACACCATGGTGACGAGTGTTCATTTGATGCCATAATAAGAAAATACCAACTAGACGAGAAGGAACCAAAATTATTAGAGCTAGCAAAGATAGTCCGTGGCGCAGATACACCAAACAGAGCGTTAACGCCACAATCAGAAGGCTTGGTTGCAATAGCGACGGGGTTTAGCTTAATTTCCAAGGACGATCATGATAATATGACAAAGCAGTCCTATGTTTACGACTCCCTATTTGCATACTGCAAATCAGACAAGAAAGGTGCATCAAGCCGACATTAATGAACCATTGATGATATTCGTTTACATGCTAGCCTATTAGCAGAAACCAGAATCCTTTAAAGCTCTGGCAGTCGAACCCTCTACATGCGGGAACCTAATCCCACCGAACTCGCGTTCTAGTAGCATATAAGTAATCTTCCGTTCAGCCACCACGACCACGACCACCACCACCGCCATCATCATCAGCTTGAAGCCGATCTGGAGATGAAAAAGGATATTCATTTATCAGAATAGCAAGTTATAAGATGACTAAGGTGCAAGAATGCTAGAAGAGCTTAGCAGATTTTTTTCACCGGGTTAGCAATACTCAAGTAATATTAGTCAACCAGCGAATACTCATTCATACAAGCTATCATGATGCGAATAACAGGACAACGTCAGGAGGAGGTCGGTGCTTAGATTATGGGTACGCAGCCAGTAAAACACATAGAGACAGGTCTACGAGAAGAAGACGCTAGGCTGGAAGCAACACAGAATATCAAAACCTACCGAGGTTTCTGTCTCTACAGTCAGGACTCTACTGGATTAATCCCCAAGAAGGTTGAGGATCGAATAGTTGATACCAACAAGTCTGTATTTTTAGAATTCATTTCAATACTCTGTGAGCGTGTACAGCCCATGCAAATAGGAGCATTATCCAAGCGTTACGAATTTATCCTTAGCGATGTAGAAATTCCTAAAGCTATAGACCTGCCAAAGTCAATGTCTATCCAACGCGTAAGGGTTTCTCCTTCGACAAGTCAACATAATGCTAAGAATATGATTAAAAGAATTCAGGCAGCCGTAGGAGACCTGTATATTCATGAAATCCAACCAGGAAAAGATCCGCTATCAGAATTACTGCCATTAGGGGGTTGGCATCCGGTGAATGCTAAATTCAGGCTAATACACTTTCAAAAGGACAGTATCTACGAAGAGTTCCAACCTCGGAACTGCATAATGCCCTCATGCGTAATCTGTGGTGGTGGTGCTAAGAAGGGGGAAGAGCAGCAAAAGCAGTTAATGATAGAGGAGCCAGAGAATATGCTCTAATAATCACTCACGATACTCCTCAAAATAGAGCAACAGCTGCTTTTTGTTGGTATGTATACCAAAAGTGTAAGAGTCCAGGAAGAGCAGCAGCAACGCCTTTAATCTTTCTCAGATGGCAAGCCTATCATGATATTCTGTCATTCTGTTTCGATTCTAGCAGCTTAGCCATCTAATCCTAGACAAGTCCTGTTATTATGAACTGCCTTGAGTATTACGTTTACATAATAAATCGAATGTAGCAAGAAGAATTTCATTTAGAGGTTACATATTCTCCATGGGGATGATACATCATTTTTTAGTTTAATAGTCTATGACTTGTTGTGACTAATAGCAAAAAGAATGAAGGGGATGAAGATGTTCTTGGACATATGTTATGGGATTACTTTCATCACAGAGATACTTTTGCAATTACAGAGCGAAATGATGGATTCATTGACCCTGAGGATCCTCGAATTTGGTTCTCTAAATACGAAGATTGGCTCGATGTAGAAAAGAAAGCGATGAATTATGTGAGAGGTAGAAAGGTATTAGATATCGGCTGTGGGGCAGGCAGACATGCTCTCCATCTTCACAATAGGAAGGAAGGCTTTGATGTCCTGGGTATTGATAAATCACCATTAGCCATAAAAATATGCAGGCTTCGAGGTCTCAGAAAAGCGGAAGTGCTGTCTATCACAAAACTTACATTCAAGAATAGAGGGAGAAGAAAAAAAGAAAAGGACTCTTATTCTTTTGATACAATTCTCATGCTTGGAAACAACTTTGGACTTTTTGAAAGCTTTAGAAGAGCAAGATGGCTGCTTCGCAATTTTCGTAAAATGACACGTGGTGATGCTTCAATCATAGCACAGACTATAGATCCCTACAAGAAAAGCCATGACCAAGCTCACTTACGGTATCACAAACTAAATAGAATGAAAGGTCGAATGCCTGGGCAAACAAGAATGCGAATAAGATACAAGAATTATAAGAGTCGATGGTTTGACTATCTTTTTGTATCTAAACAAGAAATGGAAAATATAGTTAATGGGACGGGTTGGAAAATTGAGCGATTTTTGGATTCAACTAGTTTCCCTGGCATTTACATTGCAGTTATTTCTTTGATGGACAAAGGGCAAAATAAGACTAGCCATCCTTATTAACACGATTTAATTCCTTAAATTTACATTTGAGATCAAACCTGAGTTTGTTTCTGTGGAAAGATTCGTCTGAATTTTCAGCTGCATCCCACCGATCCCGCCTTCTAGTTGCATTGAGTCTCAGTTTTGAAGTTTTTTCTGCCGAGTCCCTCCGGGCCCGCTCCACTATATGTTGTTTTAGAAGGGTTCTACCAAGATATTACACAGATGTGCTAGCTTTGAACTTTTAGATGGATCTTTTCTGAGCGGTGGGCTGCTGGCCCCTATCTTGTCTGTTGTCAGACAGATAGCGCTCTGCAAACTATAAGAATTTATTTAATGGATTGTTTGTTAACACACCAAAATCCTTAACTTCACCCAATAGGGTATTTATTCTTGTTTTTCTGTGTGCAGAAATAGATAATGCGAATAACGCAAAAGCAAATGACTCGCTTAACGTATAAATGACATCCTTGCTATCCCAAGAGGTTCGAGGACGAGAAATGATGATTATGACATAGGTTAAGTTATCATCGACTGTGGTTTGTTATTTTTGTAGAATCTCTTCAGTAAAGTGACTACAGTAATATGAGTAACTATATGGCTAGGTGGTTTTCCTATCGTAAACAGCAGTATGTCTCAGTAGTTGTATTACATTTATTATTAACCTCAATAACATCCATATCAACATGATGAATACAAAAATAATGAGTGTTGCTGCTTTGGTAAGCATCACACTTTCCATGACAGCGGTTGTAGGAACTCTTGGGGTTGTTGCTCTGATCCCCAACGAGGCGACCGCTCAAGAAGAGGAAGAAGTTCAAGAATTTGACGCAATATTGGCAGGTTCATTCGAAGTCCCTCCTGTTCAAACGAATGCTTCAGGATTTGCAGAACTAGAAGTCGAAGATGGCAGTGACAGCATGGAATATGGTATAATTGGTATTAATATTGAAGGGGTAACTCAAGCACACATACATCAGGGAAATAGCAGCCAAGCAGGTCCTGTTATAGTACCACTTTTCAATGCATCGACTCCAAGTGGACCTATTATTGGAGATTTAACAGAAGGATCTATTACTTCAGCGGACTTGATGGGACCATTGCAAGGACAAGAATTGTCAGATCTAATCACGCTAATGGAGAATGGACAGGCCTATGTTAATGTGCACACCGAGCAAAATCCTGAGGGTGAGATAAGAGGAACAATTGAATTAGATACTGATTAACGTTAATAATCATTGTCACTCACCTATTTTTTGGTAATGATTTTTGTTATTGTTTTTATTAGCCTAGTTTATCAATGAATTCAACCTGTTATTTTTCATTCGAATGTCATTGAGTCTCTATTATAGATTCAAATGAATTTTTGTCCAAATTCTGACGGGCCAACATCAATTTTCATTCGAATCTAGCAATGTGTAAAGCTAAGGGCAGAGTAAGAATTGTGTAGGTAAACATAAAGTGATGGCGGCAAAAACAGTTGACAGGACTTTTCTCAGACGACAAAGTATTGAATTATTTCGCGCCGCAATCAAAAGCCAGGCAACGCCCGATATATATACGGAAGAAGGCTGATTGGTAATGAAAAAAGATGGATGCAGCATCTCCTGACGCTTTTGTGGAATTTGCAAAAAGCAATCCTATTCTTGTGGGAAAGAGGATAATCGAGTTTATATCGTCTGAACGTACAAGGGATGAGCGTGGAGAAATCTCTGCAGGTACTATAAACAACTGGGTCAGAGCTGCAAGACTCATAAAGTATTTTTGTGTGAATATCTCTCTATCCGTACGTACAGGGCGAGTACTTTATTAATGGTAAATGGGAGTCTCAAAAATTGTTGTAAAGGATCAGATCATAGTGACCCTGTGTTTCTGTATGTTCCTCTTTCTATATTTCAGGCATTGCTTCGAGATTTGCAAGTTGATAACGCTTCAGCGTGTCAAATGAAAGGTACTTTAGATACTTGTTAGTATGGATTAATCCCATCTTGATATTTATTGCAAAATAGTAAGTAATGCCCCTTAAAAAGATGTTTTAGCCAATATTTCAATTAGTTCACACTGGCAGGGATATGAACTTGAAATCTTAACTCTTCCTCTATTTATTTGATAAGAGACACAATAAATTTCTGTTTTACCTCGTGAGCATCTTCTAGCAATTAGTATTCATTTCTAAAGCCGTTAAAATATAATAGACTTGGAAATCTATCTACATAGTGGACTGAAATGTTTTGAAGTAGTTGTAATATCTAGATTTTGAGCTCTGCCACAGTATCTCTCATTTTCTAGCCTAATTTTACCCAGTCCCGATAGAATTAAACCTCTTATGTCTAAACTGTATCTATAATCCCTGCGAGCTATGCGTTGCGGAGGCGGGTGGTGGTTCGAATGCTACCTTCTCTTTTGGCAGTCTTTTCTTCTCCTTTCATATTCTATGGATCTGTCCTGAATTTCAAATTCTACCTTTGGGTCAATTGCTTTGCTAAGATACATCTCAGTTTTTGTGAAATCTTCTAGTTATTATTGCAGGACTACCACCAGCCATTTTGACAGTCGAAATAGTCGCTCTCCCTGCACTACTGCCATTCGGCACAGCGATATTTGTGTTGGTGGTGGCAGGCGCATCAGCGATTGCAAAATCAATAAGGTATTATATTTCTCGCCACGGCCGAGTCTCATTTGACAGCTCATATTTGCAAAAAAAGTAGTAGGTCTAGACGCTAGTCTTAGAGAATTGCTTCGAATTATTCATTGATTTGTATCTTATCTTTGGGATTGAGGTGCAGTCGTATCTACTTCTTTCTCATTATTCCTCTTTCTGAAGAGCAATACAAAGCCACCCACTAATGCTGCCGTGAAAGGCACTACCATGAGAAGAAGATCGTTTGTTGATATTGTTGTTGTTTGCCTTGCAGATGCATCAAAGTCCACTTGAAGCGGAGTAGTGAGGTATTTTGGATCATCGCTTGTTCTTGCCAATAGCGTTACTACATAATCGGAATTGTCGTGAAACGTATAAGGTATAGAAATGTCGCTGGATTCATAGAATCTATAGGGGATCTGCTCGACAATTGAGCCAGATTCTTTTTCCTTCATTACAAGTGCAGCATAGACACCGAATAAGTTAGGATTGCTCTTGTCGAGTATGCTAAAATGAAGGGCCGCATCTTGATCTGCGCTAACAAATTTTGGATATTGCTGAAATGCAATCTGATATTTATTATCAATCATCTTCATAACTGCGCCACTATCAATCGTAGTATGTGCATAAACATAGTGTGGTAGACTCAGAATTGGCAGACTGAAAACTGACAACGCACTAAGCAAAACTACTGCAATCTCTCGTGGATTAAAGGAAAAAAATCTATTCAATAGCGCTTCAAGTGGTTTGTTTATCTCATTTTTATATGAATATGGAAAATTTAGCCGAAAGAGAGTATATCGACAACTATAAGAAAATACTGAATTCAAAATAAACTGAGGTATCAGATGCATTAGATATACGTGGGCTGTATGTCGAAAACAGAATATACTCGACAAGATGAGTAATATTGAGAAGCTAAAATACGGTCTTCTCGTACATGCGTCAACAATGGCCATACATTTAGTCGACTTTAAGCGTGAGATTTCTCATTTATGGAAAAAACCTTACAAGTTCCCATGAATGAGGATTATGTGATAGATACTTGGTAGAAGAGACGTAAAATAACTTCTGCGCTCCCGAACAGGTTGTATCTTTCAGAAAAAGATTCCACAATAATTAAAAAAAGTGCCTTCTTGGAAGCCAGTCGATGCGATCAAAAATGAAGTCCTCAGCTACTGAGAGGAATAGTGTACACTTCCATACTCCGAAGGAGGGATTAAAACAATGACAACATCTATTGAAGTACAGACTACAATAAAAAGGTCGTACAAAAAGCATCGTAGCAAAGAAGAAATTGTTGCGAATATTCTTATAGCTGCACGGAAGAGTGCGACCAAAACAAGAATAATGCGTGGAGCCTACGTCAGCTATAATCTGTTACAAAAGTATCTTAGATATGCTTCCGTAAGTGGCCTTATATTTTACGATCATAGATCTAATAGGTACCAAACAACAAGTAAAGGAATAGAGTATCTTAACTTTTTCGATCAATACCGTGACACTGAAAGCGACCTTGCGCTCAAGAAAAGTATGATTTCTAAGATGTTGGAAAACAATGAAGAAGAATCGATAATGCTTAGTTTGAATATGGAAGCGCCGGCATTTTAGCCCCTACGGCTCAACTATTAGCTAGTCAAATATTAAAGCACACAAGAATAGCTAATAATAGCAAAAACCTATCGAGAGTAAAGTCTGAGCAATAAGGGGAAAGGTTCCCTGTATCGGAGCTTTGACTATCAAATGGCAAAAATATTGCTAAGTTTTAGTCTCACATACTCTACTGTGATCAATTTTATACGCATTTGTTTATTTTGGGCTATATAGGGCAAGTGTTGCTTCAGGCAGTCTCCAAATATATAAAGTGAACTTAACAAATTTCGTTGCTTTAGACCTTCAGTATTTTATTATAGTTCATAGTGTACCATTTTCGAGACGAGAATTTCCATACCCACATAAAAGTAAGTTAATTTATTGCAATCGCTGATGGAGAATTACAAAACAGACGAAGCATCGCAGTTCTCTAATAATAAGGGCAACTTGATGGTTCCTCTGAGAAGAGGGTGGACCGTAAAAAGACTATGGATTCTCTCTATTATGGGAGTAGCTGGATTAGGATTGGATGCAGTATTTCATACACTTGATTCAGGAACACCGCTGACCATCATATTCGATGGTGCGGACTTCTCGACAGGGCAGATGGTTCTAACTACATCGTATGAAATAGCCCTAATATCTTGGGTCGGTCACACAATGTTCCTAGCAGCGTTTGCATTGCTGATTGTGCTACCAAAGCTATTCTTCGAAACGTCCCAGACATTGCGAGGTCCAGATAGTCGCAATTGGGCCGTCCTAAAGAAAGGTCGCACCATAAAGCAGTTATGGATCATAGCTATGGTTGGTGCAGCAGGTATGGCCTTAGATATAGCATTCCACTGGCTGCAGGACGGATCAATAACCCAAGTAATATTGAACGGCTCAGATAACCCAGATCTGCGTATTGCTGCCCTTGCGTTAGCTGCTCATATCTTGTTCGTGACTGCATTTACTATGCTAATGTTCTTGCCAAAGATACTCTTTGCTACAAATCGCGCACAAATGCCAATTACAAGATGAAAACCTTCACTACATTGGAAGCGATTATGGCAGCGGTATTATGATACTCTGCCATTATCACTCCTTCAACTTTTTCAGTCGAGACCGTTTATGCTCACAGTAGTGTTAGTGCGGGCAGAACTAATGGTAATAGTCATGAGCACGGAAGAATTGTTTCAGTCAATGAGCTTTTGCTACAACAGATCACGCCTTTTTCAGCGGGGCTGGCAATTGGTTTCGCCTTCTTATTATGGAAGAAGGAAATAATAGACAAATTCAGACTGAATAAGAGGGTGACAGTCAGTAAAGGAAAGAGGCCAAAAATGCTCCCGCAGGTTCATTATAGAGACCGATGCTCATAAGGGTCATCGGCTGAACTACCTTCAATTCACGCTCCAAACACCAACGAAACAGCTCCGCATTTCGAGTAGGCAGCAGGAATCCAGGACCAAGAAATTCTGGTGCTGCCCCGATAAGTGCTTTTAACTCTTCATTGGTCTCCCCTACAGCATGACCTAAGAAACCAACTGCTGTAGCATAGCCAGTTACACGTCCGTTATGCTCGACCACTGTAGCCGTTCCACGCATGATGGCATCGTGTACCTCGCCTCCACGATTATCTCCATGAACACTCATACAGACCTGATTGCAGGCGCTCAAATCGCCTACATTTGCAGGACGAACAATGTATCCAGGGATTTGCACAGAGATCGGTTTCCCCTGTATAGTAGACAGCGGCTCCCGGGCCGCAAACCCTAGCTTTGTGTAAAGAGAAAGTGAGCGGTTATGATAGGCTCTGCTTGAACCAGGCGCACCCCTGGAATACGCCGATTTGCAACCCTGTCCATGACATGCTGCATTAATTCACGCCCAATTGCGAGATTTTGCACGTCAGGGTCGACTGTAATCGGACCTATACCGGCAATGACGGAACGTTCATCGACAAAGTTACTGCCAACTATTCTGCCCTCAAGCTCAGCAACAACGCCATATATAGCTGGGTGTGTAATTAACTCTGACAAAAATACGCTGACTACTTCTGAGGAAGGAAAGTCGGGCGGAAAATTATGCTTCTCGGCAATGACTTTAGCAGATGTCGGCGCATTCTTGGACATCCTCAGGAGTACCTACTCGTAACTTGATGCTCAACGAGGTTTCCTCTTTTGTTGCTGTCATTTAATTTTAGTTATCGGTTGCAGCGCCTGACCTTTAATAGGGTCAGGGGGGTTAATCCTTTGTGACGCTTGTAGAGGTTAATAGGAATTATGGATACAGTGATGATCCACTGCAACCCTAGTGACTTCACCTTGCTCTGAGTATTATACCCATAGCGGAAGAACTATAATCTTATGGTCAAGCAAGAATCATTAGAGGGTAGAATCTTTACGATGAAATCCAGATGGAAGCAGATGCAAAGTTTATGCTATCATTTAACTTAGTATACATTGTGTAATTTTTCTCCTAGTTCTTGGGCTACTGTAGTTTTCACTATGAATCCATTGACTTCCAGTTCAACAACGTTGTTATTTTTACGGGTAAGAAAAGGAAGATGGCTGTTAGGACAATTGGCAGGGCTTTTCTGAATTGCTATAGTAAGGATTAATCTTTAGCTCCAAGGATTCCATAGTCCTTCCCATAGTTTTGTGAAACGACAAAAAAAGTTTCACTCGTATGTACATATAAAAGCCTGTGACTATGATTATAGAGTATGTCTGGGCAGGAGAGACAAGATCTTACCACAAAGGTAAGAGATTCAGGCGATGCATTCTACGACATGACCATGCTTGCAATCCATAAAGCCAAGACAAAATCTGTGGAAAAAGCAAAAGAGATTGCTACAAGAGATATCAGCTCAGCAGCAATTGCGGCTAAAAAAGATGCGGATGACATAACGGCTCTTGGAGACTCTGTAGAAGGTATAGCAAGGACATTCGAAAGCCTCATGACAGAAATAGGAAATCAGCCTTATTCAGAACAGGTGCGTTTGTTGACAGGATATAAGAAGTTGCTCAGGGAGCAAATTAGCGTAGTGGACTCACGTATTCATATGACAAACAGGTTAAAATAGAAAATAGTGCTTTGATGGTTTTGGACCAGAGTATAGCTTTTGATAACCACTTTCTATTTTGAAAGCACGTATTATAGCCAAGGTTTGGAGATGATAATGCAAATTAATTCAAAGGCTGTCTTGTAACGGCAAACTAACAACGCTAGTTCAGAAATATTTTGCAAAATTCTAAAATACTTTTTTTCCTAAATAGAAGTAGCCCGTAGCACAAGTGGTGGGGTTTACGAATGTTAGGTATCGACTTGATGTCCGTTTATGCCCGTCCTTGCTGTCTACGGGTTCTAGTCTTCCTTTCATAAAAACTCCTGTCATGACAGTTAGAGCCTATGATTTTAGTTTAGGTCTGGGTGGTAGGCTAGCTTTTGATACTAACGCTCGCAACTTTAAGTTTTCAAGTTTTCCCATTAGACTCTGGAAGATCTGGAAGAAAGCAACAAAAGTTGGAAAATGCTCGTATTAGAGGACGGTGATAGCAGTTTGAGGTGCCTTTATAAATACTCCAAAAGTGGATTTCTTTTTCATAAGGCTTTTTAGAAAATTATATTATCATGGTCTGTGATAAGAATTATGTCGTATCTAGATGGTGTTGCATCATCGAAGGTGGTTAGAAAATAACTAGAGCACTTGACAACACCCACACTTTGCTCTCTTATGTTCTGGGAAGTCTCAAAAACGTCACCGTAATAAATGGAGACGAGAGGCAGCATGGGTTTATCTTTTCTCTTCTGAACCCCCCAGTTCCACTTGGCGGTAACATAGTTTCACTTGATATCTACGTGGACGAACTGCATGTTCAAAGGAACTCAATATTTATCGCAACTTCTGACGAAGTAGTCAATGTGGCCACATTGTCTGACAATAGGCCCATTTCATTCAAACCATACCAGAGCGCCAGATTCTTAATAATTAAAGATGGTGGCTTGGATGAGAATGTCAGGCACAAGATATTGATAATGAGCAAACTTGAAGGCTTTGAGGAAATAACCATTCCATTTACCTTCAGTGATCATATCTCGAGACATCAGAAAGATAGCATCCACATTACTCCGGATTCTCTGGGATACAACGATTCTGGATTTTCAAGCGGAGACACAATGTTTAAGAATTTCACGAGTCCACTTGTGTTATCCGGGAAGAAGGCATACATCGTGTGTTCTGCAAACGGGGCGCTTTCTGCTAACTGGACCTGGATGGGAGTTAGGTATGACAACGGAGGCCTGTACGTTCCTCCTTCAAGATCGTTTGGTAGAATAATAGTAGAGGTATCAATGGACGATGGGGTGCGTAAGCGTCTTCCAAATTTTGCACTGTCCTCTAGACACGAACATGGAATTGTTACAACACACCACGATCTGGCAGGCTTGCATGTGCAAAGAAGGCTATGTGTGCCTTTTGAAAATAGAGGATTCATAATGGAGATAAAGATGGGCATGAGGCCTCATACAGACCGTGATCTAAGGCCGGCCAAAAGGAAGGTACCACGGAATATTCGCTTTCACTTTTTGATAGATGGCAACATAACAAGCTACGGACTTGCAGCTATTTCACAGAGTAACATCTCCAAGTACAACAAACTCGATACCTGCCTCCAGATAAGCACCGCCAGAAACACTAGGAGAGACAAAGTGCAGTATTTTGGAGTCATAGGGGTTATGCCAAAAGACCTAAAGCCAAGCAAAATCTTGACAGACTCATTCGATAACGATCTCGAACTCTCTTATGATCTTAAACTTGAAGAAGGACAAGACATCAGCCTTGCACTTGTTGGAGCAGGAAGCTTTTCCAGTGCCGAAGAGTGCCTAGGAGAATTTCGTTTCATGAGAGATAACTGCTGTAAGCTTATGCAAGACACAGAAGAAACCTTCAAGAATTACTCCTCATCAACACTTACATTCAGATCTCCATCAGCGGAAAAAAGGCAAAATCTCCAGATATCAAAACTGTTAAGAGCGTATGAAAAGGCGAAGACATCTTTGCAGTATCTGAAAGCAGAATATGATGGCCTTGGACAGGGGATATGCGCAGGGCTTCCGCGCTTTCCAAACTATTGGGCAAGGGACACTGGGTGGTCTCTTAGAGGTTATCTTGCAGTCGGTGATTATCGCTTTGCTAGGTCTGTTATTGACAATTTCTTTAATCATCAGGCGAAAAATACTACAGGAAGTGCAGTCAGAGGCGAGCTTCCAATGATAATAAGCGGCAAGGCTTTCTTGCACAGCACCACTTATGGCTCAGCTGATTCAACATTCCTGTTTCCGTGGGCAATACGGGAATATGTACTGGCAACTGCAGATGTGGAATTCCTGCAAAAAAGGTGGGAATCAATTGAAGCACTCATTGATTGTGGCCTTCTCAAAGATACGGATGGAGACGGATTGATTGATCACGGCTTTACTGGCACTGCAGAAAAGCTGCCTATCCGAGATTCAACTTGGATGGACCATATAGACAGGAGGAAAAGTGCAAACGATGTTCAGGCTTTGTTTTATGAGAGCTTGAAGATCGGAAGTGAGCTTGCAGGCATAGTTGGTGACAGCTACGATCAAAAGAGGTGGGGGCAAGATGCAGAGCAACTAGCCCTTACAATCGATAAGGAATACTGGAATGAAAAGACAGAGTATTACTTCGACACAATTAGAAGGGATGGATCCAAAGATCCAAGTATAAGACCAAATGCACTTGTACTTTTGCTCACGGATGCTGTAAAAGATCCTCACAAGACAAAATCGGTGATCGAAAGAATCGAACAAGATGACATGACAACAAACTGGGGAGTACGCACGCTTAGCAACTTGGACCCTAAGTATCACCCTGCGCTCTATCATGACGGAGCTGTTTGGCCGCTTGTAACTGGCTGGGCTGCGTTAGCCGAGATCAAGACAGGAAGGAGCGAGCAGGCGCTACACTATGTCAATTGCATGGCTGAGCGCATTCTGGCAGAGAACGGCATGTTTGCTGAAACTTACAGAGGAGACAAACCTGACCCCTTCAATTCATGCATCTTGCAAGCATGGTCTATTAGCATGTATATTCACGCCTTGCGTGAAATGATGCTTGGAATGAATATTAACTTACTTCAAAACAAGATCTCGTTCAAACCCCAAATTGCAGATTCACTTTTGCAAGAATATACTCACTTTGAATTTGAGCACAGCATTAATGGCAAAGGAAGGTTTCAAGCGGCAGTTGACCCTTACAACAGAAAAGTTCTTGTCACATTAAAAGATTGGTATGGAGCAAAGCCGGAATTTCTCGTTGACTCGTCATCGTATAGCATCGATGTCATTAGTAATACTACAGGTGGGTGAATGGTGTTACTTCAAATTTATTAATTGGATTGGCACTGGTGATCCCTATATGACAATTATCAATATTCAAGGTCACAATGTTAGCCCTGCGCTAGTGGTAATAGATGTTCAGAACGGCTTTGTAAGCAAAGGTGGGTCATATGACCAACTTGGGATGGATGTATCCCATTATCAGCGTGTCATCCCACGAATATCTGAACTCCTCAGCCTTTGCAGGAGCGTCAATATACCTATATTTTATACTCAGGCTGTACGCGAAAAATCTGGCATAGATCTTTTAACAAATACTCACAAAATACTCCCAAAATCAAGAGAAGAGAGGATACGCAGTAAGCCCATTTGTGTAATAAACACATGGGATGCAGATATTGTGGATGAAATCAAGCCGTCTCCAATTGATCACATTGTCATCAAGAGGCGAGATTCAGCATTTCAAGATACAGAAATTGGTGTGTGGCTGAAAAGTATAGGAATTGATACTCTGGCTTTCTGTGGAATCGATACCTCAATATGCGTAGAAGCGTCTTTGAGAGATGCATTCAATAACGGATATGATGTAGTGCTCATCTCAGATGCAACAGCCTCAGGCAATGCTAAGCACTTTGAGACAACATTAGAAGTTGTAAGAGACTACTATGGCTTGGTGATGAATGTAGAGGAGTTTGCTAGGCTTTTACCCCAAAGAGCCGAACAGTTAACGGGCAATTAATATCTAATACATTGTTAATCAAGGAGACAATATTTGCAGGTCCTAGACAGTCACTTCACACTCCCGTCAATGTCGAAATGATATCTAAAATGGACTTTCATCTCGACATATTCATTGATCATCTTGACAAAACGATATGTAAACGTCATCTTTGACTTGGCCTGCAATCGATTGTAAGTTTTTAATACTGGATGGATTTAAGCTGGCTCACGATTCTCCACTTTGAGAATCTCATCCAGATTACGATATAACTACAGATGAACCTAATAAATAAGAAATTATGGCCCAGTCATCGAGTGAATTAAACGCTTCTAAATAACATGCTACCGCCACAAAATTAACTCTTTAATATTGCTAGGAGCAGCTGCATGCGAGCCTGCCAATCGCATAATCCTACCGAACGTCGATCCTCGAAATGTGGAGCGAAGCAGACAAAAAACAAAAAGAGATATATCAACAAAATCTAACAGCATGGCTTTTTTCCATTCGCTACTGAACCAAAAATCCCTCCAAAAAGGAACTTTCAAAGGAAGCAATGTTTTACTATTCTTTTCTTTCAAAACCCTTAAAAACTTAGGCTCGCCTAATTAGGCGAACCTAATTATGGACGAGTACAAAAAAACAAACCACAGATCACCGTATCTTGTGATCTTTGGAGCTATGGTCCTGGTAACGTTACTGTCTTCCTCAGGCCTATATGCTCTTACATATGGGGTGCCATATCAACCAGAACAACAATCTGCTACAATAATCGCAGCAAGTGCAAATCAGAATACGACAGGCCTAGCATCTAGTCCTAATGGAACTAGCAGTGTAGCAAACGAAACGATGACGACAACAACAACTGCCACCGCACCAAATGTTACCTTTGTCGAATTTGTTTCAAACATAGAACAGATAAGAGGACATCTTGACCAAGCACTTGTCAATAAAGAATCTGGAAACGATACTCTTGCCCAGACTCATACACTACATCCAATCGAAGAAGTATATGCAAGCATTGAGGAGCAACTTGTAAGTCAAAATGATACACTTAACGAAACCTTGTCAGTGGCTCTGCAAGACTTAATTTCCAGCGTTCCCAATGTTGCGCTAGAAGAGTTCGAAGGCCAAATAGACTCTATCAATATGCAATTGGACAATGTTGTGCAGACAGTGGTCCCAAGTTCAGAACTCAGTAACCACGCTTTTAATGCAAGTGTAGTAGCTAGGCTATTGGATATTGCAGGACACGAATATGGAGAAGCTATTGCAAATGGCACAATAATAGAAATTGTAGAATACCAAGATGGACAAGCATTCATCAACAGAGCTCAGACTATATTCAATTCATCAACAAGCAGTATGAACCAGAGTATGGCCCAAGAGGTAGAGAAGGTAAATGAACTCTTTTCTAACTTGAAAAATGCAGTAAACAATAGAGATGACTCTGCGAATGTCGAAACGACAATAAATGGAATAATACACGAGCTAGCAGAAATCACAGGGCTTTCTGAGAGTCAATTAATTGGTGAAGAGGTGGGTGCAGAAGAGCAGGATCCTATCGCAATAATAAACAACAGTAAGTCTTTACTAGTAGAACTTGTAGCAGCATACAAGTCACAAGATTATCAAGGAGCAGAGAATATTGCAATTGAAGCATACTTGGAGAATTATGAACATGTAGAAGCACCTATCGCTGAGCATGACCAACAGTTGATGGAACAAACAGAGGTAATGTTAAGAGAAGAGCTTAGGCGGATGATAACGGATAGAGTTCCGATAGAACAAATAGAGCAACATATTGTAATGATAAATGGCAATCTAGATAGAGCGACACAGCTATTGTCCCAGTAGCAACAAAGTAACAACAATAAGTAGCATAAGATATCTCTTCCTCTTTCTTTTCTTTGATGATCAGCTTTTTTTCTATTTCGAGACTTACTACTATGCCTTGACCTCGTTGGGATTAAGAATAAGTATAATATTTATGATATTTTCTCATATTTATTTCTGAGATGTGTCGTCAACCAGTTCACAGGCTTACTATCTATTGCAACTCAGTTTGCTTTATGACATCTAGCTAATCTCAGATCTTCAAGGAATTATATCTAAATCTAGAAGTGCAGATCTGTGAACGTTGTTAGAGGCTCTTGCCTTCTTTTGCGCTCCTATCTTCTTTGACCAAATCCCCTCTAGACTTGCGTGCACCTTCTATGTGTTTCTGTCGTCTAGGCAAAATGATCAATATGTACAATGAGCCCGCTACATATACTGCAAGAAGTGCGATTTGGGCGACAATTGTCTCAAGTGTAGGATGAATGCCAGTCATCGTCGCCAAGTTAATGTCAAGCCTAGGTACAGTTCCAATAAGATGTGTTGTTGATATATATCCTACTTCTTGAAATTCTCGTATTGCATTTCCCATAAACGCAATCGACATGTATGCGCCAATCCCCATAGTTAGGGCAAATAAGACTTTAAGCGGGAGTCTCCTTCCAAGCTTTCTTACCACAATTGTGGTTGCAACTATCACTGCCAAGCCAACAACAAGGCCTGCAACAACATACCATTCCATATATTTGGCAAATGAAAGCATTGCTTGATAAAATAATACTGTCTCAAAACCTTCTCTATATACAGTAAAGAAGGAGAGCATCACAAAAACCATTATGCTGCCCGTAGCTGTTGCCTTCCAGACTTTGGCCTTTACGAATTCTATCCAACGCTTTGTTTCGATCTTGTTCAATACCCAAAAGCTCACCCAAAATAGAACTGCGACTGCAGAGATGCCTGCAATAGCTTCTATAAGCTCACGGCTTGCTCCTGAGATCTCTATTATGAATTGAGCTATGAACCATGTGACAGCAGTTGCTGCAATTGCTATGACTATGCCATAGTACACATGCTTTTTGAATTTGTTGTTCCTTGATGCCTCCAAGTAAGTCAAGATAGCGCCTATTATTAGTGCAGATTCGAGACCTTCTCGGAATATTATAGAAAATGATGTCGAAAATGCTATCGTTGGTGCCAAAATGCCAGTGCCAGATACTAATCTTTCAGATTCATCAAGCCCTCTTCTAATTTCAACAACTTTTGCTTCAACTTCTTCATATGGTGCATGAGCTTGTATCAGATTCCTAATTTCTGCGAATTTGATCTCCATTTCAAGTGTAAAATCAGGGTCTATAGGGCGTAATGGAACTTCTACACTCTCATAACTATCCAAATATGCAGACCTTGATGTAAGAAGGGCACCATCATAGTTTCCCTCCTTATGCAACCGAAGTGTGTCATCAAGCTGCATTCTGATCGCATCAATATCATTGCGAACAGCGGCCTTTGCAGGATCTTCTGCTTCACCGATGTCTCTGCGCTCCCCTGTATACGTACCAAATCCTGCTTGTAGTCCTTGAATGTCTGCAAAAAGGGTAGAAGAACTTGGTGTCGATGAACCTTCGTTAAAAGATGGGTCATTTTTCAATAGCTGCTCTGCGCTGTCAAGTTTTGTGAGGATGCCATTGACAAAAGGTTCTATAGAACCTGCAGATTCTCTTGCTTCTATCATGGTGCGCAGCTCTTCTCTCATTTCCTCTTCAATTGTTAGCATCAGATCTGGATCGTGTTTTTCAATTGGTGCTTCTAAATACTCGTAATTGTCCAAGTAAGCAGAGACAGCATGTTGGTCTGCCTGCTCATAATTACCATTGTTTACTTCTGAAATAACCTGTGACAAAAGCGTTCTTATTGTAGCGAAATATTGTTGATGTTCACTTGTGCTTTCACTTCCCTCGCTTACTGAAAGTTCCTCTGCCAAGTCCCTTTCGATTGCAGAGGTGAGGCGGAGAATTGACTGATTGTCAATCCTTTGAGCTAGAGAGGTTTCAAGTTGATTGAAAAATGACTCAATTTCACTTTTTCTTCTACTATCTTCTATCAGCGGAGATAAGCCTCTTTGAAAATTTTGATTAGCTATATGGATCAGTCCAACTGCATTCTCGTAATCTATAGCTTGCTGGGGGTTATTGCTGTCAGTTCCGCTTGATGCATTAGAACCTGTTGCTGTTGCATACGACTGCACTGCATCCCTCAAGAGAAAGACAACAGCTTGGGAAACCATCCCTTTGTCAGAAAGAAATTGCGGACCTATAGATTGCTGAGAGATCTGATCAAGCAGTAAGCGTATTTGCTCTATACCTTCCCTTGTTTCCTCTTGCGAATATTCTCCCGTTCTCATTCTAATGGGAAGGTCAGTAAGCAATGATTCAAGCTGCTTGGTGGATTGCTCTCCAACGCTTCTTTCCAACTGAGCCTTTATGGCAGGAAATGTAGTTGTATGCGGGATGAAAGCATGTGCAAAAGCCATTTCAGGATTGTTGCTATCCATGCTTTGTTCAGTCAACCAAAGCTGCGTTCGAATTCTCTCAATATTGACCATAACGATAAGTGCATCTGTATCGCTGAGCGCCTGGCCATATACAGAAAAGGAATTTGGAGCAAATAGCTGAATGATAGCTAGAAGTGTTACAAAATAGAGAATTAGTTTTGTTCTTGGCTTGAATGCAGACAGAACAGCATTATTTTTTTGGTTCAATCTATCCTGATCACCGCTCATAATACTTCTTGTGTCTATAGGTTACTACAGTCATGCTATCTTCCAATGCTAACTGCTGAGCTGTCTTTGCAATGTCAATTGCTGCAAGTATTATTTTATGAGAAACAATATATCTAAGAAGCTGCAAACGTGGAATAGCTTCTTCGTATTCAAATGACAAAGTTCTGCCCATTAATTAGGTCGACCTAATTAGTTTGGCCTAATATTTAAACTATGTTTCATGAGGTTAATCAGGTATAGGAACATGTAGTTCGTTATTTCCTACCTGAATCATCAGGGTCGATACAATCATAATGATCGCAGCATGAAGCTAAAATATACTCTTCAAACGACATCGTCCCCTATCTTAAACTTGCCCCTCTTTTGATGAGCCCTACTTGTTACTGCAACATTTCCCCCTAGGAATATCATGGCCATGAGGGCATTTTCTAGGATGTCTAAGAAGAGAGCAAAGAGCATCAGTAAATATAGTTTTCATATGATGTTCTATTCCGCAGGCCATTTCTTCGTCTATCTCCATCTTTAGTGCATCTTTCATCATAACTTCAAGTAGCCTAGTATTTCTAACCATCTGCATTCCAACTTTTCTTCCTACTTCAGTAAGTGTAACGTGGGTTGGACTGTAGTTGACAAGATTTGAATTGTTTAACTTCCGTAGCATTTGTACAACTGAGGGTTGTGTGATATTGAGTAACTTTGCTATCGAGCTGACCTTTGCATCTTGACCTTTCTCATGGAGGTACCAAATTGCTTTAAGATACATCTCAATATGTTCGGATTCAGCCGTGCCTATGAAGAGCTCTTCCCCTTTTTGGCTTAGCGTGGTTCCTCTTTTAGCATTCGACACAAAGTGGGATATATTGGAGCTTCCTTCTCGTATTTTTGCCATGCTTAATCAATAATAACTATTGTACCTCTTAAGCAATATGCATGGTTGACAATTTATTATAACAAGATCTATAAAGATCAAAGCTGCTAGAGAGAGTACTTTGAATTTTTGTTGAATGATTTCACTTTCTTACTATGTCTGCCTTCTCTGCCATTTGAGATATATTTCTCAACGAGTAGAGTTTCCTATAAATATTAAATTTTCTATCCGAACTACATACGCTCTAAACATACTTTCTTGTTTGGCTCGCAATTGAAAGCATAGTTGATCAAATTCTTCTTCCTTTCAGACACCATGCGGCTTAAATCGTGGCTACTTCATTCTCAGATAGAAAGATTAAAAGACTCAGCGTATCTAAAAAAAAGGCTCAAGTTCTTCGCTAGAGATTTGCTAGCCCGAGTCCACATCTCAAGCCAGGAGATAGCACTTTGCAATATTCTATGGATATACACGGGTGACAGGGTGCAGCTCTCACTACCATTTGCTCTCATATGCGAAAAGCTTCCATCTTCTTCTATTTACCTAAACCCTTACTATTGCGGCAACATTTTTAGTGGTAGTTTTTTTCAGTTCATCATGCACCGCCTTTGAAATATGCTCTTGAGCTGTAAGACTCGAAAAGTCCATCAACTTTACTCCATCGAGTATGTGAACCTGCGGGGCAAGGTCCTTGCCACTGTTAGCATGTTGTTTGAGGAGGCTTTTAATCCTATCAGACACCTCTTCAGGCGAGCCGGTGAAAATTGATGCATTTTCTACGGAAAGCCTAACTCGACCATACTTGTCAAGGACTAGCACCTGCTGTTGCTTTTTGGATTTCAGGAAAAGCATTTTCTTATTGATCTCGCAAGCAAATATGTGGTAATTATCATTATCCAAAATGCGCTTCACTCCCTCGCTTATACCGAAAAGCTCACAGGCAAGGACATGAGCTTCTTCTTTCTTTATCTCCTGTGCATTCGTAGTTCCGATGTCTAATGAAACATTTCCCATAGCAGTAACGCGCATAACCGACCGTTCGCTGATATATTCTGACTGAATCGACATTGATTCAGGCATTGCCCCCCGCTCTAGCGCAGCCTTTTTCACCTGCTCAGATAGTGCAGAAATGTCTTCAATTCTGGGATTGGTAACAGTTTTTTCTGCCTCTTCATGAATCATTGCCGCTGCGACACCGATTGATGAGATTACTTCTGCGTGCTCTGCAATCTTGTACTGTAATTGTTGCTTTGCAGCGATATAGGGCACAAGCACCGATGCCCCTCCACCTCCACCTATAAGTGCTACGCGCTCCTTCTTCAGCTTGTATTCTTTAATTACCTGCTCAACTACATCAAACACCTTTTTGGCAGAAATGTCAAGGATAATAGTTGCTACCTGCTCCATTGTAATACCCAATCGGTTAGCAAGTATCGAAAGTGCAAACTTTGCAGAGGTTTGATTGGCCCTTGCATAGTCGCCTTCGGGCACAATGCCAAGCGCGTTTGCAGCACAAGTGTTTGTAATCGCAAAGCGCATTCCCCCTGCCGATTCGATTCCAATGTAATCAATTGGATCACCGTCTTTTGGTTTGAAGGTAATAATTTGTCCGTTCTCAAGCTCCTCGGGAGATGCAAAGCAAGAGTATCTAAGTCCAGCTATATGCGCAGACCTTGGACCAACATCAGTTATCTTTCTGCCTGTCCAACGCACAAGTGAGCCCCCTGCAACGCCAGCAACTCGGACATCAAGTGATCGAATGCAAGTGGGATGCTGCATAATTGTAACGTAGCGAACTTCAGGTTTGCCATCCTTAATTGCACAGATGTTGGTTGATGTGCCACCGACTTCTATGAATACACCGTCAATTACACGCAGATGAAGGAGAGCCCCCGCAACACTTGCTGCTGGACCAGACAGGACGGTGACAATTGGCTTGCTTCGAAAAGTACTCATGTCTGTGACTCCGCCATCACCCTTCATTATTAGAAGCGGGGCATTGATTTTTTCATTCTGCATGGCAAACTCTACGAATTTTGCAGTGGTTATTGTCTTAGGCAGGATGCATCCATTGATTGCTGCAGTAAGCGTCCTTATTTCAAGTCCATAGACTCCCGTTAGTTCATGACCAGCGGTTGCAGGAATGTCTGATCTATCCATGACGAATCGCTCATTGCTTGGATCGTCGACGCTATAAGCCTCACTAACAACTAGGACTTCTGCACCTTCTTTTTTTAGTTCATCTATTGCCTGCTCTGTTTCTTTCTCCTCCAGATATTTTGAAGTATCAATAAAACGATAACAAGTCGGTAAATACTTGTTTGGTGCTAGCTTAACATCTTTGATGTTTGTGCGCTTGATCACATTTGATTTTTCCAAGCCCACACCCATGCCTATAATCCCAACCTTGGCGGTATCACCTTCAAGCAGTGCATTGACTGCCTGGGTAGTGCTATGGGATATCAGTTCGATCTCGGAGTTCAGAATCGAATATTTTTGTATCAATGTCGTAAGTGCCTCGATGATTCCAGCCGAAACACCATTAGATGATGAGTGTGTAGTAGGCACTGTGACTTTGCCTATTATCTGGCCAGTCACCATTTCAATCGCAACAGCCTTAGTGAAGGTACCGCCTACATCAATACCGACTCTGATTCTCCTGTTTTTCAAAATCGTTAGGCAAGCCTAATTAGTCAAAGTAATTTATATTTTCTTATTGGGTGAGTCGTTAATAGTTTATTTTTATAATTTATACTAATCAAAATATAGTTCACCAATTCGGATATACAAAACTTTTCCCTAACTATGAAAAATCGGTGGCTCTGCTTTAGCAGTTAGGTAATTTGTTACTACTATTTCATTTATTGCGCCTCTCTTGCTTCCTACAGAATTAATTTTCCTTTTCGCCCTTACTACGACAATATTTTTATCATAATCTCTATAGAGTTCTCTTGTTAGTGAATGGTCGCTATTACTTAGCATAACAAAGCATCCCATTGAGTCGAGTGCTCTAAATACCTCTGATAGTTGGTTCTGTTCCTTGATAGAGAACTCGCTTTTAGAATACCGAGTAAAACTTGAAGTTTTAGACAGTGGAATATATGGAGGATCGAAATAAACAAAGTCATCCTTTCCAGCAAAATCAAGTACCTTGTCAAAGGTCATAACCCGTAGGTCTGCATCTTGAAGCATTTGACTGGCTCGACATAGGGTGTTTCTATCAAAAATAGAAGGATTCTTGTAATCTCCAAATGGCACATTAAACTCCCCTTTTGAATTAACTCGGTATAGACCATTAAAACATGTCTTATTGAGATAAATCATCCTAGCTGCCCTGCTTAAACTGTCTAATCTCTCAGATTCAAGATCCCTCATTTCATAATAGTATTGTTTTGAATGTCTCTTGCGATGGTTCAAAAGTACTTCAATGAGTTCAGATGGTTTGTCTCTTACTACAGCGAAGCAATTTATCAATTCTTCATTGGTGTCTGAGAGAATCACTTTGTTAGGTTTTGATTTTGATTTAAGATAGAAAAAGACTGCTCCACTTCCAATAAAAGGTTCATAATAATTACAAAAGTCAGGAGGAAAAAGATTCTCGAATTGTTCAATTAATTGTAATTTACCTCCTGCCCACTTAAGGAATAAAGGCAGTACAGGAGTTTCCCTTTCAGAAAAGGGGATAATACGATTCAAAGGTCTTACATTTTAGAAACTAGTATCGTCGCATAAATTTATTTTCCTGCATCACTGATTCTGAATTAATGACATTGAGTAACCGAGGTTTTTTATTATGTAGATGTGGCTTGTTGTTAAACTCTCCATACCAACTAGCTTATTAACAGGATGAATGGAATCCACGTTTCTATTCACAGATGATTGAGGAACCATCTGATATCTTGCTTCATGGGCATTTAAAAAAAAAGAAAGAAAGGAAGGAAGAAAGTAGCAACTAGCTGTTGTGAATCTAACCACAATTGAATGAATTTACTTTATGGAAGAACCATAAATATGTGACAATATATAGTGCGCATCTAGATGCAGTTTGAAGAAGGGAGCTTGTGCTAAATAGATCGCTTTATCCATCCGCGGAGGCATGGTACCTCTTCTTGTTGTTGTTACTTCACCTAGAATCTATGGATTGATTTGAAGTACCATTTCAAAAATGTGCCTAGTCAGACCCAGTATCTGCTTGGGCCTCATTTGTTGTTGTAGTGCTACTTCCATGAACCCGTTTCCAGTGATGTCTTAATTCACCTAAGCTTCCACCGACATCTTGATTGCATCTAGGACATCTCCATGTTACAGCCAAAATTCCCATATAAGATGCATGCGAACATGCCCTTTATACGGTTTACTAATTGAGTTCTGCTGTGTAAAGCATGACTCGTTTGGTGCCGCCAAAAATGAAACTCAATAATCACATGATCTGTGCAATAAAGTAGAGTTAGTTAGAGTGGCTTGCGAATATAGCCTCTTATGACAAGGCTCTCAGGATTCCTTAGCTATACAGTCATAGACCTTTACTAATACTATTCAATTTTTTTATCCACCAGTCATCTTTGAAAAAAGGCTGTCGGCTCGATCCGTTGCCTTGATGTAGTCAAGGTTTGCAAGCGCTACCGCTGCGGATTCTCTTACTTCTTCGCTTTCATCGTTGAGAGCTTCGTTTAGAATCTTTCTTGCTTCTTCTGAGCCTATTACTCCCAGTGCGACTGCAGCTTCGTGACGGACAAAGAAGCTTGAGTCATACCTTACAGCATTCGCAAGTGGCTCTATGCCCCTTCTGTATCCAAGCTGGCCAAGTGAAAAAGCAGCCTCATGTCTTACAAGGGCATTTTTATCATGTTTTAGAACTTGGCCAATAGGCTCAACTGCATTTTCTGCACCTATCCCTGCAAGGATACATACTGCTCGAGTCCGCACTACGTTATCATGATGGTCAAGAAGTCCCTTAAAGTACTGCTCGTTTTTGTTCTCAAATTGCTTTTCCATCTCTTCAAAGAGCTTGATCCTATCATAATGTATTGATTCGGTCATAATGAATAGAGGCTTTACTTGACTTAGACCTTCTTTTATTTTTTCGCTCATAAAATCTTTTTCTTTAAAGACTATTGCCAGACTCTATTCTTTACAAGGATGATAATTTCAGAATGACACAGGGTTTCAATTACGGTAACGATACCACAGGTTGGTAGATATCTATCTATCTATCTATCCGAACTATTATTATATTACCCTCTCCGACAATACCAGCCGTATTAATATGCGCGTAAGATACTGGCGGCTTAACATCACTGAGGTTTTGCAAGCAGCCTATCCACCAGAAAAAGCCAACCACTGGGACATCAAATGTATGCAGGGAGAATATGAGCACTTCGGAATCTTTTGGTATAGATATGGTACACCTTTTGACAAAGAGCCCGTGCACGGAATATGTTTTTACTACAATGATATTCCTCAAAAAAGAGTTGACGAACTAGCCTCCTTTTTGCAATCTAACTTTGGAGGGAAGCTCCTTTCATTGCATAGCAGGGGGTTCCTACAGGGCTCAAAGGAGTTTGCCGACTCAAAGTCGATAGGCATGCTTGGTAATGAGCTCAGTCTTAGATTTAATGCTCCAGTTGAGCTCACCATAGAATTTGAAAAGGTGAGCAAGGAAGAGGTTGATCAAGAGTCATTTAAACTACCTTCATCTAAGGCTCTTCCAATAACCGGGACTGATTGATACTGGGCTAATACACGAGTATAGCAATATATTTCTCCAAGACTAACAAATAGATGTCAATGGTGGCCGAGATGACCATCAGGGAGCATATTGACGAGCTCCGGGTCAGAATACTCAGAATAGCATTGGTGGTAATTATTATCACCATATTTGTTATGACGTTTGAACTGCGCCCAATTCAGATTAACGGCATTCCATTTTTATACCCCTATCCAAACCCATTGCACAATATCTCCATTCAGCTTACATTCTACATGCAAGAGACCCTACTGCCAGAAGGCGTAAGCCTTATTCAGACCGCTCCAGGTCAGGCATTTTTTTCCCAGATTTATTTTTCTATGCTAATAGGCCTAACTGCCTCTATCCCTTTCACTATGAGAGAGTTATCAGCATTCATCTCACCTGCAATAAGCAGTAAGACAAAAACTAGTTTGGTGAACATATTCCTTCCTTCACTTGCACTTTTTGTAGTAGGCGTTGCGTTTTGCTACTTTCTAGTAATACCATATGTCCTTGGCTTTTTATATCAATATGGAGAGGCTCTTAATGCGGATACTTTTTTCACGATCAACAATTTTATTTCGTTTGTACTGCAGTTCCTCCTTGGCTTTGGCATCGCCTTTCAGTTACCAATACTGATGTACGGGATATCACTTACCGACATTATTTCCCCTAAGTTCTGGCGAAAGAATTTTCGTTATGCTGCTCTTATTATGGTAATTTTTGGCGCGCTGATTACTCCGGATGGTAGCGGACTAACTTTATGGTTAATAGCAGCTCCTATGATAATACTCTATCTTGCAGGCATGCTGGTTGTTGAAAGAAGGGCGGCTGCACGAGCTGTCTTAAAAACTAACACTTAAATCCTAATGCATCCTTTTTACATATAGATAATGGCTTGATCGTAGAAGCATCATCATCGAATCTCCTAATGCAATTTGCAGGCCTTGGAGGATTGGAATGGGTTATTATCATTGCATTAATCGTAGTTGTCTTTTTTGGCGTTAGAAAGATTCCGGAACTTGCGAGGTCATTTGGCAAAGCTAGTGCTGAATTTCACAAGGCAAGGATTGAGGCCAAAAGGGAGCTTCAACAAATGAAAAGTGAGGGAACCGTTGGAAGGGAAAAACTTGAAGCCATAGCTGACTCCCTTGGGATTGACTATACTAACAAAAATGATGACGAGTTGAGGACTGCAATTGAAATAGAACTCAACAAAACCAAGCAATAGCTTGGAACCTTTTTATTAGATCCTCTTTTCACCTCAAACTATTGATCAGTCTACAGCAGATTGCAGCTATTGTTAGTAAATATGATTTGAAGAACGTTACCTTAAGCACCATAGGAAGTCATTCTGCACTGGAAATAATGGATGGTGCAAAAGATGAGAACCTCAAGACTTTATGCATATGTCAAAGAGGCAGAGAACTGCCGTATAGGCGATTCAAGCGACTTGCAGATGAAATCCTTTTGCTAGACAAGTTCTCAGATATATTATATCACGAGAATCAAGAAAAATTAATACAATCTAACGCCGTAATGGTGGCTCATAGGGCCTTTACTGCCTATCTAGGCTATGACAACATTGAAAACAACCTGAGGGTACCTATCTTTGGTAATAGGTCACTTTTGCGTGCAGAAGAGCGGAGCGCACCAAGAAACCAATATTATCTACTGGAAAAGGCAGGCATACATCATCCAAAGATCTATCGCAATCCGTCAGATATTGATGGACTAGCGATAATAAAAGTACAAGAGGCGACTCGCAAGCTGGAGAGAGCATTTTTCATTGTGTCCTCTTATGAGGACTATGAGAAAAAGTCAAAGCAAAAGATTGAGCAACGGCTAGTGACAAAGGAAGACCTCGACAGTGCCACAATTGAGCAATATGTGCCAGGCACCTATTTTAATTTGAATTTCTTTATCTCTCCTCTTACAGGTGAAACAGAATTTCTTGGAATAGAGCGGAGGCTTCAAACTAACATACACGACGTTGTTTCACTCCCCGCAAGAGAACAGATGGAAATTGATATCCAGGTACAAAATATCGAGGTAGGTCATACTCCAGCGAGCATAAGAGAATCACTGTTGGAGAAGATCTTTGAAATGGGCGACAAAATTGCTTTTGCAGTAAGAAAAGAGTATCCACCAGGCATAATTGGTCCTATTTCGCTTCAGAGCGTTGTGACAATTGACCTTGACTTTGTAGTGTATGATGTCTCACTACGCGTGCCAGGTAATCCGATTATGGCGACTACGAGCCCCTATACAAAATATTATTATGGTCAGACAATGGGGGTAGGGCGCAGGATTGCCATGGAGGTAAAGAATGCTATGCTGCAGGGGAAACTATTTGATATTTTAACTTAAACTAACGCTCTATGGCTTCTTCGAAAAGACCCTTTCTTACCTTGATTGGTATGTCATAGTATGCGGCTAGCGCTATTGAGTCAGATGCGCGATAATTGCGCATAACGATCTCGCCCTTTTTGCTCTTAAAGTAGAGATTCGCCCGCAGAACTGAGCCACTTTGGTACACATGCACTTTGACGAGCAGAAGATCCTGCATTACTGCAATTTCTTCAACCAAGTTGTAGATAGTGGGTATACTACCTTTATCTCCCTCTTGAAAACGTGAAATGTGCCTTGCTACCTCACCGGAAAATGCCCGCATTGGGAATTCTTTGCCCTCATTTGACTTTAATACTACAACACCTTCAAGCCCGAGCTGATCCACAAACCCCACATAACTTATTCTGGCGGAAATGTATTCCTCGTCCTCTACCTGAGGGTCCCCTGACATTGTGTCGCTACTATAATGAACTTTCCTAGAATTAAGGGTTTAGGGATCTTCGATAAGATTTAATTTGCAATCGCAGCTGATGTTATCAGCAGCAAATTAGACATGGATCAGAAGAATTGGGCAGCTTTAAGGGAAAGTGGTTTTAGAGTCCTCTTTGTAGGCGCCTTCTCGCTTGCAATTGCATTTATAATATACAGCCAGTTCACAATGCCTTCATCTGAGCCAGTAAGGGTAGAGTCAGAGGAACTGACAGGACTTGCATGGGGCATGCTTGCAATAAGTGCAGCATCCATGGCATCAATGGTGTATGGCGCATACATCATTTTTAGATCAGAGCAGATCAGGACAGCAGCAACAACAACAACAGTTGGAGCTGAAAACAGTCTAATTTCATTTATCACAGCTGCGTTTTCCAATCGATACTATTGGAAAGTAATGATGGTTGCGGCAGTGGGATATGGAATCTTTTTTGGATTCCTATCACAGATACTTGTATACCGAGCGGACGTGTCTTTCACGGAAAAGGGTATTGAGGTGCCATCACTTGACTTAATACCGTGCTGCAGTGCGGTCGGCTATATGCCAATGCTTACTATCTACATCACGGATCATTTTTTGATATTGATAATACCTCTCAATGTGATTCTTGCCACTATTGTATCTTTGCTCGTAGGGTTTAATGTCGCACTAAGCATCTTTGCATTTAGAATGAAAAAGTCGCTTCAGACAAAGACAACATCCCTTGCCGCAGGCATTGGAGCCACAAGTGGCTTGTTTGTAGGGTGCCCCACATGCGCTGGCAGCCTATTTTCAGCGCTGCTTGGAATTGGGGTCGCTGGAGCCGGAGGCACAAGTGCAAGCGTACTTGCTCCATTTCAGACGCTCTTTATAGCGGCCAGTATCCCTGCATTGGTCGTCGCACCATTCTTGACTGCGCGAAGTATCAGGTCGGCTTCAAGCTGCAGCATTACTTGATTTATTCCGTGATTGCTACAAGCTCAGATCTGGCCGTCTTTTTCAAAATACTATCGAGGTACATTTGAATGTGGGGTTCTGCAATCCATATCTTACCATCTACGAAAAGATAACCGTACCTCTGTGAGCTTCCTATTTTCTCACGCACCTTAAGTTCCTCCAGGTAATTAGCAGGAACTGTTGATTCGTCAAATCCGTGTTTCCTTGCTATATCGACTAACATCCCATGCATTCCTGAGCCATGTTGCGCAGCTTCCTTAATCCGGTAGGCAATATCATGTGGTATCCCAAGGCGCTCTGCAAGCTTTCTATGTACGTGCTTGCCAAAATCATCACTTCCTCCCCTAACATTGAGTCGCAAGCTGGTTGCTAGTGCAACCTTGATCACTTCAGGATCCAGAAATGGTTCCCTCAGCTCGATGCTGTGAGCCATCGTTATCTTGTCCTCACGCTCAAGTGTTTCTTTGTAGAGCAAAAGCAGATCCTCTATCATGTGCCTGCGGAGCATTTTGTAACCTTCCTTTTCTACAACCTTGGCATACCAAGAATAGCCTCCAAATAACTCATCTGCTCCTTGACCTGTAAGCATCACCTTTATCCCATCTTCATGGGCTAGCTTGACTGCACAGTAAACCGGCAGGGCCACTTCAACCTGTCCAGCATTGCTATCCTCGATGACATTCATGACTTCAGGTATCAGCTCCTCCACTTCTTCTTGATCAAGCTCACAAACCTTCAATTTGAGTCCAAGTTTATCAGCTATTTGGCGCGCATTGATAATATCGCTAGATCCGGTTACGCCACCAGTGTAGCATGTTACTTCAGGCACCATCTTGGAAGCAAGATATGCAACAAGCACGCTGTCTATGCCACCAGAAAATATTATTCCTATCCTCTGAAAGTCTTGAACACGTTTTTCCATTGCCTCAAGTAATGCCTTCCTGTATGCTTCGACGGCAGTTGCCATCGTTTTATGCACTATTCTGATCTTTTGGGGAATTGGGTCAGCTACTTGGAAGCTTTGAAGCCGACCATCCTGCGAAATAATGATAGCACTACCTGGAAGTATACCTCTAGTTGGTTCTTTTATCCCGATCCTCCATAAAGCCTTGCGTTCTGACGCAAAGGCTACGAACCTGTCTGTATCAGCATAGTATAATTGCCTGACACCGATCCTGTCTCTTACAAGGACCGTCTCGCCAGTCTTCTTATCCTGTATTGCAAGCGCATAAACACCGTCGAGCTCTGCAACTGTTTTCTTTATCGCTCCAAGCAAACTATTTTTACGCAAGTGGTCCTCGATAAGATGTACAATTACTTCACTGTCAGTCCTTGTAGTAAACTTGTGACGTCTTGCGAGCCTTTCTCTAATTTTCTTGTAGTTGTATATCTCTCCGTTGTGTTCCAGAATAATGCGGCCATCGCAGCTAGTAAAAGGCTGTGCACCACAAGTGCCCCCAACTATCGCAAGGCGCGTGTGTCCAAGTGCATATTTTCCACTCACATTCTGAAACTGAAGCTTCATCCCCGAGATGGAATTGGACTTGACGATATGATCATCAGCGATCAAGCCTGCCCCATCCGGGCCACGGTTTACCATACAGTGGAGCATTGAGCCTAAAAGTGGCACAACGTTCTCACCTTTTTTGCTTAAAATTCCACCTATTCCACACATATTTCTTTCCCAAATTTTAAAAGTTAAGCTTCTCTCTTTAACACAGAAGAAAGCTCAACAATCACTATTAATACCTCATTACACCTTAAAAAGATTTATTTAGAATATTCTAGTACTTCAAGAAGGTCTGGTTTGCTAACTATCTTATCACTTGCTCTTTTTATGTCCTCGTCTTTAGGCATAAAAGCAATGCCAACACCTGCACGTTGTATCATACAAATGTCAGACTTTGTATCTCCAACAGCTAGTGTATTTTCAATCGACACACCAAAATGCTGGGCACTTTTTTCCAAGTGATATCGCTTGCAGACAGAAATTTTACAAAAACAGCTGATTCTATCCCAACCTAGTGGCATATCAACCTTGCCGGTAATCTTGCCGTCTAATATGTGGAGTTTGTTTGCCATTACAAAATCTAAGTTTAGTCTATCAGCAACAAAACATGCAGCTATAGTATAGCTATCACTTATTATGCCGATCTTGTAGTCTCTTGCTTTCAGTGCTGCTATTGTACGCTCGGAATTTTTTGTAAAAGGTATTGATTCGATCGCAGACTCTAAATCTTTTGTTGTGAGACCTGCAAATAATGCTGCTATTGCCTTCGTCTGCTCATGCCCAGCAATTTGAGGTCTAGATTGTATAGACCTAACTTTCTCAGATAGCCCAAACTTGTCCGCAAGGGCAAAAACCAACCTGCCCTGGATAAGTGTACCGTCCATGTCAAACGCTGCAAGGTTTGACGAAGACGACATCATTGAGCGAATGTGCTAGCCTTGCTTAGAACTTTTGCAAATTGCCGCACATCTATATCCTTAAATGGTTCTATCTTATGTGGTACTGGAGGTTCTTGTTGTTGATTTTCTTCCAACATGTTTTTGCTGCGAAGGGCTTCCAATATCTTTTCTCGAACCTTTGGTGGACAGATTTTGCTATGATATATTGATCCCAGTGATCCAACGACCATTTCTTTCAGATGATCATCACCCTTATCTTCATGGAAGTGAGGGTTGCGTGTTTCAACCTGCATTATTTCGACTCCTTTGTCCATTGCGTCTTGATTAACAGTAGGGATAATACCACCAAATTCCTCAAGTAAGTTCACTATTTCATACGACTCGATAGCGTAACCCGACGAATACGTGAGCAGCTCGGCTAACTTGAGTGACATACAGTGCTCGCCAGAGTTGCCAGTGCGCACTACTTCTGTCTCAAAGCCAGTATAATACGATACTAATGTATTCAAATGCTGATTTGTTATCTCTGACACTCTTCCCCACTTGCTAAAATAAAGCCCTGTTTCAGATATTTTTGGCTTGTAAATCCAGGATATCCTGACCATAGTATACGGAGTTTGGGACATTGCGATTCCCGACGCAAATATCTTTACGTACTCGTTGACTGCTCCTGGTACATAGTTGTCTGCATCAATAAATCCCACGTACTCTTTGCCCGCCATCTTGGCTAGAAGCATCCCTATTACCATACCCTCTGCCTTACCGGTTCTCACCGTCCCATCAGGGGCAAGAATGCTATTATAGCCAACATCCCTGAGCACTTCTGATATGACAGGGTCACGTTGGTGCACAATGAACGCATTTCGTCCTACGAACCTATTGAATTGCTGAAGAGACTCCTTTTCAAGCTTGTATCTATCGACTGGTTGCCTGGGGCTGTTTGATACAATTATCGTCAGGCAGTCATGGGGTATTCCGCTCAGCACTCCTTCGAGGAGGCGCAATCGCTCGCCTTTAGTGGGGATGACGATGGCCATACGCCTCTCTATATCCACGATTTGGTTATTTCCTATATTCACTATTGATTCAGAAACCTGGCTGCCATCATCGAAGCCAGAGTCTAATTCATAGACACGTTGCACTCCATGTAGGCTGGTCGCTCCAAATCTTTCAGTATATCTTGGCAGGTCGAGCTTCATCTCTTCTAGCGCTTAGGTATACACAATGATTGCTTATAGCAATTTTCGCTTATGACTATGTAAATCTGCTTCTAGACAAATAATCAATTTCCTTGACATGATGGCGATAAAGTATTGAACATAGACATTTTTAGCATATCGAATGCAGATCGTTAGGGACCATTAGTAATTTTGCAATTTTGCATTTTCACAAATTCCTTGGTGATAGGAGAAGGAGTATATTGTGCCTTTTCAGGTATTGAAGACGATCTATGCTGTTGTCGAACCAAGGTCAAAAGTAGATATAATGTGAATCACGAAGCGTTAGGATTTTAGTTAACAATCCAGAATACTAAAAACTATGTGAGTCAAAAAGAACAGGATGACATAATGTCTTCAAGGATACCAAGAGTATCAAGTGCCTTGTTCAATAGTCTAGCCTGATCATTGTTTCTACACAACTAATATGGTATAAATTCTGTCTTGACTTGCAATGAACATCCCTCTAGGGCATTATATTTTGTACGTAGCTGAAAGATCAGTATACAAGATAACAACAGGTGCAAATGCCTTCGAATTTAGAAATATCTTAACAGCATCATTGTCATAAACTAATTATAAATATGTCTACAAGCAATACAGAAGTTGTAGTTGCAGTTAATAACATCAGGTAAAGCTGTTAATACTTTGCAATTTATTCAATAACTGTTTATAGTATCCGATAATCAATATTGTTATGATAGACAGGAAATATCAAAGAAAAAAGTACACAGTGGAGAAATTCATCAAGAAATTTGGCAGCGTTGACCATTCTCTCATTTTGAACAATGTTAATATTGATTATGAAACTCTCATGAGGATACTCTCTGATTTGCGAAATGAAGGGAGAATCAAATAGATCCGCACAATTGCAAAATGTGATAACCATGATGACCTCCACCTTTGTGGCCGATGTTTTTGGTACTCTCAAGATTGCTTTATTGGAGGAAAAAAGAAGCAGATGCAGCTTTATTGCATCTTTACTCAGAATAGACTGAGCTATGAGATCGGGCTCATTTAAAATGAGAACGCAATTACTAAAAATATATATCGTGTGGTGGAGGACAATGAAAATGAGAGCTCTTAAAATTGTATAAAATATAAGATGCTCTGTAGCACGAGATTCTTGTCAATAGCTTTCTCTAAAAAGCCCTTTTGTAATTTTACAACCCGTAGTACATTGAATCTAAAATGGAAATGTCACCTGATGTTTGAACACTATAATTTAATCTAAGAATGTTGTATTAAAACTGGTAAATAGTTTTTTGGCTCTATTTTATAGATAATATGGTCAGCGAAGCAGAGGAAAAATCTAGTACGTCAGCATCAGACACAGAGATGACCGATGACAAGGCTAAAGGAGGCTATACCACTAGCCATGGAAGTCATCTAACAAAAACGAGTGAGGTTGTAGCCGAATCTGAGGATGTCGAGGGCAAAAAAACCTAAAACGTAACAAACATTTTTTTGTCGCTTCACTTATGACCTAAACGACTATAAAATTGACTCCTAGCTTGATGTATTTTGGTTTATAATAGTGAATTTTTCATAGTTTTTCTTATAGATATACAAGCCAATCCTTTAGCCTTATGTGAGTCCTTCAAATCAAGAATTTATCTACTACTTATCAATACTTATCACTACAAAAGAAATTAAAATTTCTCAGAAACGTTTACCCATATCTCCGAGGTGGTATACATCAAAAAGTGAAGTCAAGTCTCATACGTTTATTTTATGGGTTCGTTTCCCATCGCTTAAATAGAGTATATGAAATCATTTATCGGAATGAAGAACCAGATTATCATCGTCATTGCAATATTGTCAGTTGTGTTACTTTTTTCTAGCATACCCATAGAGTTTCAGGCTTTAGCAACCCCAAATCCTTTTGATCAACAAGTAACGTTTGACAGTATTGTTAAAGACGGTAGGGGTTCTGCATCACATGTAACAAACAATAGGATGTCAGATTACAATATGGTTGCTATCAGCACAACAACAGGTACCAACGGTGGCGCTATATCTACACCTTCCGGCAATACGAATCAAACCAATCAAACCACTCCTATGATATCAGTTGTTGATGTAATCAATTCAACTTATATTGTTCCCAAAGAGATCGACGAGGACGATTCCGAGAGGAGAATAAGTAGAGCAATAAGAGATAGAATTAATGATATCTCACATACCGTAGTGATGAGTAATGCAACAATAATCTCCACTGCAACTATATCAAATAGCTTTGTAGATGAATCTACTACTGTCAACAATTACACGAGATTGCTTGAGATTATTCCAGACCAAGTAGAGGTTGCACTGGCAGGGATTAGAGCCACTTCGCAACCAGCAAACCCTACGATAGAAATTCGCACAGACATTGAGACGGTATGCGATGCTAATAACACGACTCTTGCAGAGTGTAATATTAATGTAGAATCCACTAAAGCCTTTTAGAAAAGGCTGTAGAATTTGAGATAATAACTACTACAAGAATAGATATTCAAAAGTTAGCGGAGTATCACATAAAATCCTTTTGCATACTTTAGAATAGTAATTGAAAATTAGGTTCGTATAGATAAGTGTATTGCCGTGCGGAAAGTGTGGAAGTCCTCACCCTCTGGCTCAAAGTGTTCTCCCTCGCCTTCCATAGATTGACAAGCAATATCATTGATCTGTAAACTTATGGCAAAGAGTGATGTGACTATTGGTTATTTAGGCCATAATTATTTTTCTCTCTCCAGAAGCATAATATTTCTTCAAGGAAAGTCATAGTGTATTCTTTCCAAAAAGTCGACTGCAGCAATTTTTCTTTTCCTTGAGGGCATTATCTGTTACAGATCCAGCCAAGTGCGGACGGGAGCTTTTGCAAGGTTTAAGGTTCTCTGTTTGGCCAGATACTTTATTTTACTCCTTGTCTATGAACTCATCAGGCGACGGTGGCTCCGGATTAAGTCCTTTCCTCTTCCTTACGTCTGCAACAAGTGGCCTAAATATAGAGTTTGGAACTGCCTGCCATGACTTAAAAAATGTGTTCCACATAGCCTTGCCCGCAGTTGCACCCCTCATCTTTTCGGACAGATCAAATGTCTCAGATGCAGGTATTTCGCCTTGCATGATTGCAATAATGCCCTTCTGCTCGACATTCAGTAACTTCCCCCTCTTGCTAGAGAGTACACTTGATACTTGGCCTATCAGGTCTTGGGGGCACTTGACCTCTACGCCAAGTATTGGCTCTAGCAGTACAGGGTCGGCAATCAACATTGCACCAAGCATAGACCTCCTTGTAGCTGGCATTAGCTGAGCAAGACCCCTGTGTGCCGGGTCTTCATGTGGGACGAAGTGATGCAGAACAAACTTGATTCCTCTTACTGCTTCATGGGCAATAGGCCCGCTGCGTATAACATCATCAAACCCTGATCGAATAGAATCCATAGACTCGTGCAGGAACTGAACACCCTTTGTCTCATCAATCAGCATATTGCCGCTGGTGTCTATTGCTGCAACACTCCTTGCTTCATCTGCCTCCCATCCCTTCTCGCGCAGCATTCTGGCCATCTCCTTTTTGTCCATATCTTCCTTAAGCTTGCCAGTCCTTATCATATCAAGAACGTCGTCTGGCAGCGCCTCTACGCGCATGAATATCTTGTTGTGCTTGTTGGGAGACTTGCTCATTATCGGACCTGCCTTTGCCCTTATCGTCTCACGGTAGTTAATCAGAGGCTGGGTAGTAACGATGTCAAGACCTGCCTCCTGCAAAAGTGAAGTAGCAATTTCCAGGTGAAGTACTCCCATGCCTGCCATCAGGGTTTCGCCGGTCTCTTCGTTTATCTTTACTATAAGGTTAGGGTCTTCTACTGTAATCCTGCGGAGAGCCTCGACTAACTTGGGTAGATCCTTGGGGTGCTTTGGCTCTACTGCAATAGTGACCACAGGCTCTGAGACGTATTTGATGGATTCAAATGCAACTGACCCCTTTACAGTCGAGAGAGTTTCGCCTGCAACCGCATAGTCAAGACCAAGCAACGCAGGAATGTTTCCTGCTGGCAGAAAGCTCACAATCTCTCGAGTATTGCCCATGTAAATGTTGACAGACTGGACCCTACCAGGCCTCTTTGCGTCTATAAGATAGACTTCGTCACCATCCTTGATGGTTCCAGAGTAAAGCCTTCCAGTAGCAACTCTACCAGCTTGAGGGTCAACATTAATCGTAGTCACCATCATGAGTGCAGGTCCCTTTTCATTACACTCTACTAGGGCCCTGCCAATGTCAGAGTTGAGTTCGCCAGGCCAAATCTTGGGAATTCTGTATCTTTGTGCAACATGTGGTGGCGGATGGTGCTCTACAACCATTCCAAGTACTGCATCGGACAGCGGTGCTCTTTCTGCAAGTCCTTTGATGGCGTTAGGATCGTTGCTCGTATAAGCGTCATAAACATCCTTGAACTTAATACCCTTCTTTTGGGCCATCTTAAAGTTAAATCCCCATCTATCCTTTGCAGATCCGAAGGCTACGCTATTGCCTTGGATACTTACCTTCCACTTTTCCTTGATTTCAGGTTCGGCGTAAATGTCAACAAGCTGGTTAAAGTGATTGATTATATTGAACAACCATCTTTGCATCTCGTCAGGATTCAGCTTTAACTCCTTGACAAGCCTGTCTATCTTGTTAATGTAAAGCACAGGCCGTACACGCTCTTCTAAGGCCTGCCTTGTAACAGTCTCTGTCTGAGTCATGATACCTTCTACAGAGTCTGAAACAACTACTACTCCATCAATCGCGCGAAGTGCACGGGTTACTCTGCCGGTGAAGTCAATGTGACCTGGGGTGTCTATCATATTAATAACGTATTCCTTCCCTTCTGTTTCGTAAAATAACGTGACATTTGCTCCCCTAATTGTCATTTGGCGATTCTGTTCAAGCTTCATGGAGTCAAGCGCCAGAGCCTGACCTGCTACAGACGGAGAAATGATACCCGATGCTGCCAGCAGGCTATCACTCATGGTTGTCTTACCGTGGTCAACGTGGGCAATGACGCCAAAGTTGCGGATCTGATCCTTATTACCAATTATTCTCAAAATGTCTTGAGTTGACTTAAACTTTGGCATATGATCAAACGAAAAAAATTTGATGCAGGATTATTAAATGTTGTTCTAGACGAGAGATAAAAGGCAAACGCGCTTTCAGGGTTTAATAATGACAGTAGAGAGCAAAGAAATGATAAATGGAAATAACTCTTGGTCATACGCCTGATGCAGATGATGCTTTTATGTTCTATGCACTTGCATCGGGTAAGATCCGGTCGGTGTTTGTGATTAAGCATATCATACAAGATATTGAGACGCTGAATCGACGTGCCATAAAGCACGAACTGGACGTAACGGCAGTATCAGCTCACGCATATGCTTATTTGAAGAATTACGTTATACTAAAGAGCGGAGGCAGCTTTGGGCTCAATTACGGCCCAATCGTCATAACTAGAAAAGAAAACATACTATCCCCAATCCAATTGCAAAATGCAACAATCGCAATTCCTGGCAAACTTACTTCAGCTAACCTGCTCTTGAAACTTGCAATTGGCAAGTTCAAAGAAAAAGTGGTACCATTTGAGACAGTGCCAGCCACTGTCGCTGCTGGAAATGCAGATGCGGGACTTGTTATACATGAGGCTCAGATATCATATGACAAGACCAAATTTGCCAGTGTCCTTGATCTTGGCTATTGGTGGTCGAAGAGTACTGGCAACTTACCCGTGCCGCTTGGAATTAACGTTGCAAGCACTAAGACCATGAGTCTAGATCAAATAAAGGAGTTCAGTAACCTGTTTACAAAATCTATTAGGTTCGGCCTTGACAATATTGATACTGCACTTGAATATGCAATGCAGTTTGGCAGAAGTCAGCCAAAGGAAACGATAAGAAAATTTGTTAAGATGTATGTTAATAACTTAACACCAGACATGGGAGAGGATGGTAAGAGAGCACTTGAGAAAATGTTTGAAATGGCACGGGAGCGAAAAATTTTGGAGTCAGATTTCCAAATCGAAATTGTATGATATGTCTGCAGCGGCATGAGTAAGCTGGCTCTTACTCGACGATACTGGGGCTGTTACACATCATCTTAATCTTTGACTACTGAATGACTGGCATATCTTACTATTTGCTCTTGTTCCTTTTGTGTTTAGGTATATGGATATCTCAAGACCAAGGTCGAATATTCGCTGCATCTGGAGAGTGTACGTGGACTTTAAAGCATGTTGTGCATAATAAAGCTGTGATCAGAAAAGCCATCCTAATATGGATCATCTCAAGAATTGCCAGATCTATCATGAAGAAAGCATCTAACCCAAGAAGAAAATATCAGTAACTTTACCTTTTTATATAATAAATTAAATCTGAAGACCTCCAAAAACAATTTTAATATCTTATTTTTAATCATTCTATAGATGTATATATATGTCCAATGAGCGCTTGCCAAATGAAGAGGACATACAAAGAGTTAACAGTATGGAAGAATCGCTTAATCACTACGAGGTTCAAGAACAACAACAAGGAGACGAACATAGCACTACCTCTACCCCACCAACAAACGTGGAGGAAGAAAATACAGAGAATGTAGTACACTCGAGTAATGATGCGAGTGAAGAAGGATCAATTTCAGTTAATTCAGACAGAGAGCAACCGAAAGAGGAAGATGCTACAGATGAGGGTAAAGGACCCAAAGAAGAACAACAGATCATAGAGCAAGATGCAGCCAAACAAGAACAGCAACTAGCGCCTACAATGTCCCAGGAACAGCTATTATTATTACAATTGCTTAGACGAGCCAAACGTCAACAAGATCTAGTCATCGAAATACAAAAGAATCTGAAGTCTTTAACAAATATCCAAAAAGGTATAGAAAAAACTGCAGAGCAACTAAGGCATCTCCAATCGGTAGTTAAAGATTCTCAAAAACAGATTATACAGGTACAGCGACAGGTCTCCACGGTAGAGCGAGCACAAGGAAAAGAGTTCGCAAAGTTGAGAACACAGAAACGAGGAAAGGTACTGATATCAACGAAGGGCAAGGCTACCAAAAATAGAGAGAGAAGAAAGAAGACAAGGTAAATCACATAGCTTGAGAGAAACTTCTAAAAAGAATACTCGAAGCTAGCTCTAGCCGATGCTACCCAAAAGCAATACCTACCAACATTAGATTAAAAAATCAATCAATATTGCATAGCATAACCTCGATGACTCGGAAGTTATGGAATGGTACAGGGAATATACCGTATTTTCAGCTCTTGTACTGAAAGCTGCAGTATACAGGCGGCAGTATTCTTTCTTCTTTATTTCATCAAAAGTTCACCAAATTTTTGAAGAGACATTACTAGGATAACTTTTGGGAATAACCAGCGGAAATCTTTTTGTTCAATACTTCATGGTTCTCGTTAATGACCTGCTGTTGGTTTTATTCCTGTTTGTTTAGTATTTTTGCATTATTACTAACATTAATAAAAAATTTGCGCCTTTGCGAAGCTAATAACTACATCTATCTATAAAGAAATTAAAGGCGAGTCAAAGGTTCTATTTGAACAACCCTCATCTTTGGAATTTTCTTTTCTATTTCCACCTTCTTTTTATCAACCTGAGAACTTTTCCACTTAGCAAAACATGTCATATGGATCACATTATCTTGTAGCTTACCAACATACACTTCCTTAATCCCTATGTCCTTCAGTGTTTTTTTTAGAATCTTAGGTTCCAAATCCAACTCTTTTCCCATATAATTCAAGAGTAAGAGTATTTTTTCGTCAGGCATGTTGTCACCTATATCTAGAAATTATGTGTTATATCTGTTATACGTCTTATAGACATAGTCCCACTTTCCCTTGAGTGCTTCAGGCCTTATAGGAGCAAAATAGTCGTATCTCTTTATGCGGAGAAAAAGATAGCCTCTTGAGCAATTACAATGGAATTCAGACAAGTAACTGTTTTGATTGCAAGAAGCGCAATATTCTTGTCTGTTTGAGTTGCGGCGGCTGCAATCTATGCAATGCAGAACTAGAATATAATTTCTGGTTAGAGAGCTCGATCATCCCATTACACCCAATCATCTAAAAAAGTGTGTAATCAATCTAATTTGTGGATAGGATTAAAAAATGTATCACGCTGAACTGGCCTACGTTTAATCTCTTTGATCAATGTTGCAAGCTCCTGAATCGAAGTGCCTCCAGCCTTGCCCGCAGCCTTGAATATTTCTTCAGAGAAGGCAGTTCCCACGAGATCGTTGCCACCATACGAGAGAGCAACCTGTGCAACTTTCTTGCCAAGCGCTACCCAATATACTGAAATGTTGTTAAGCACATTTGCCAATAGCAGACGCGATACTGCTATGACTCGAAGGTCATATGTGGATGGGCTTTCTGTAGTCACCAGTCCCTTCTGTTCCAGTGGAGTATTCTCAAGGCTGAATTTGAGCGGGATAAACGTAGTAAAGCCTTTGGTCTTCTTTTGAAGTTCCCTGATCTTTATTACATGGTCGACGATATGTTCTGGCTTTTCCACATGGCCAAAAAGCATTGTGGCGTTACTTGTCAATCCCAGCTCATGGGCCTGGTGAGCAGTGTCAAGCCATTCTTCGCCAGAACATTTACCAATCACTATCTGTTTTCTAGTGTCCTCGTGAAAGATTTCTGCGCCGCCACCCGGAAGCGCATCTAGCCCTGCGCTCTTGAGCCGCAAAAGAATTTCCTTGATAGAGTTTCTTGTTACTCGCGCAATGAAGAATATCTCTGCAGGTGTAAAGGCTTTGATTGTGACATTTGCAAATTCTGCCTTGATCGCCCGCATCATGCTCTCATAGTATTCAAGCCCCAATTTTGGGTGAAACCCTCCAACGATGTGAAGTTCAGTGGCGCCAAGTTGTTCTACAGCTATTTTTGATCTGGCAACTATCTGCTCTGTCGACAACGTATAAGCATCATTTTCGCTACCCTTTCGGTAAAAGGCACATAAGGGACAGCTCGCTGCACATACGTTGGTATAATTGAGATAGTAAGAGGCAGCAAATGTGACAGTGCTACCACATAACTTGCTGCGAATGCTATCTGCGACTGATCCTAAGAGGAAAAGGTTTTCCTCATTCATGAGTTGTACTCCGTCGGCGTAGGACAATTCTGTGCCAGAAAGAGCCTTCTCTAGTGCTGGAGTACCGCCTGAAACAATATCAGTTTTTTGCAAAGGATCTTCTTCTGTTTCGTTGTATGCTCGAGCAGATCATATAAATCGTTATCATTGTCCTCAAAGGAGAGCCGAAAGAATATATAAATATCATTAAGAGTCCAAAAATCATGTTAGCATTTGCAACATGGAAATAATAATAATAATAATAGACTGGTTGCAGATTTTCTGAGCAAATCCGATATTGGTGATATTCTTGATAGCGCCCTTGCAGGCAATCGACTTGGTCTTAAAGACTGCATCAGGTTGATCAAATCTGACGATGTTAATTCTATGGGCTTTGTAGCAAATATCCTGAGACGCAGCATATTTGGTGACACAATCACATTCATCAATAATATCATCCTTAACTATACTAATGTCTGCATAACTTACTGTAAATTCTGCGCGTTTTATCGTCCACCCGGGCATGAAGAGTCATATACTGTCCCAATCGAAGATATTCTCAAACGTGTTGCTACGTCAAGAGAAATGTTTGGTATTACACAGGTGCTAATACAGGGTGGCCACAACCCAAATCTTAAATTGGAATACTATGAAGATGCATTCAGAGCAATAAAGCAGAGATATCCTGAAGTAGGGATAAACGGCTTATCGCCGTCAGAGGTAGATATGATTGCTAAGGTCGACCGGAGTAGCACCAAAGAGGTTCTTTCGAGGTTAAAAGATGCAGGCATGGATACCTTCGCCGGTGGTGGTGCAGAAATCTTGGAAGACAGTGTCAAAGAGCAGATAAGTCCTTTCAAGATAAAGAGCCACGAATGGTTGAGAATAATGGAAGAGGCCCACAATCTAGATTTGAAGTCTGTAGCGACGATGATGTATGGAACAGTTGAAACAGATGAGGATCGGGCACGACACATCTTAAAAATAGCGCAGTTGCAAGAAAAGACAGGCGGCTTTATGGTCTTTATTCCATGGAGCTTTGAGCCCAATAAGACGCAAATGCAATCTGAAGGCAAAATTAAGTACTCTTCAGGCGGACTTTCGCTCCTAAAAATGATCGCAGTCGCCAGGATTATGTATTATGGCCTCATTGATCACTTGCAGTCCTCATGGCTTACAAATGGTATCGGAATGGCACAGCTTGCACTCAATTACGGCGCCGACGACTTTGGAGGTACACTAATCGGCGAAGAAGTAGTGAGTGCAACTGGTTCAAGGTCAACGGAACTGACATCTGACAGGATAATTGCTGCTATCAAGCGAGCTGGATTTAGTGCTGCAGAACGAGATAATTTCTACAAGCTCATAAGGTACCATTAAAATACTTGTCCCACTTGTTGTTCACGATGGCTCTAGTTTCCTCATCAACTACTGCAAGCTGCTGAATTTCGCGCATATATCCTTCATCTCTCCATTTTGTGGTAGCATCAATTCCCAGTTTTGAACCAAGATTGACAAGGGGTGAAGCGGGATCAAGCGTATCGGTTGGGCTATTATTGATAATGACAGTATCTCGAGCAGGATCAGCCCGAGTAGTCAATGCCCATATCACATCGTTTATGTCGTGTACATTAATGTCGCTATCCACGACTATGAACATTTTAGTCAGTGATAACTGCCCCATACCCCAAAGCCCCATCATAACTTTCTTAGCTTGGCCAGGATAATGTTTCTTAATTGAAATTATCGCAAGCCCTTGAAACCAGCCAGCAGGAGGCATGGAAAAATCTAGGACTTCAGGATGAAACATCTGAATGAGTGGTAGAAATGAGCGCTCAATCACCTTCCCAAGGTACGCGTCTTCAAGTATTGGCTTGCCTACTACTGTTGTGAGATAAACTGGACGATTACGTCTCATTATTCCTGTTAGTGTAAAGGTTGGAAATGGCTCTGCGGGGGTATAGTATCCCGTATGGTCACCAAATGGTCCCTCCATTCTGATGTCGTTTGGATCGATATACCCTTCAAGTACAATTTCTGAGTTTGCTGGTACTTCAAGAGCATTATCCATTGTCTTACATTTTACCAGTTTGACGCCTTTCTTTCTGATGATCCCAGAAAATAGATATTTGTCCATTCCTTCTGGTACAGGCGCAACCGCACTAAATACAGTGGCTGGATCAGCACCGATAACTATTGCAACTTCAATCTTCTTTTTGTTTTGCTCTTTGATTATCTTATAGTGCTCAGCGCCGCGTTTATGTGTCTGCCAATGCATAATTGCATGTTTGTCATCGATTATCTGAATACGATAGACTCCCAAATTGCGGATATCAGTCTCAGGATGTTTCGTTACAGTCATTCCAAAAGTGATAAAGCGTCCAGCGTCGCCTGGAAAGGACTTGAGTACAGGCAAAGAATTGAGTGACATCTTGTTGCTGTCTGTTTCAACAACTTCAGTAACTGGACCGTGATCTACGTATTTGGGGCCATACTCACTTATCTCTGAAAGCTTAGGAAGCATCTTCAACTTGTTGAGCATGCCCGAGGGCAACTTCATTTTGGTAAGCTCTGTAATACGCATACCTATTTCAGAAAAATCATTGGTTTCAAGAGCTACCCCCAGCCTCTTGATGCTGCCAAAGGCGTTACCAAGTACCTGCATAGTCGAGCCTTCGACATTTTCAAAAAGTACCGCAGGCTGATCTCCTAGATACATCAACCGGCGCATGATTTCTGCAATTTCCAAGTTTGGGCTGACTTTAGTTTTGACTCGCCTAAGCTGGTCCATCTGTTCTAATGCTTCAATATACTCACTTAGGCTTTCAAGAGGCAATGCAGAAGTGCTATTCCGGCCATGAAAAATATACCTTTGCATTGTTTCATAATCAGTAAATAGTTATTGATGCCACCAGATCCATGTCTGATAAAGAAAGGGAGTACGAGGAAGGCGCTCCAGGGACAGAAAGCAAGAGAAAAGATGATCCATTAAAAGAGTATCGCGACAAAGAACCCATGACACCTGCCAAGATAAAGGAGCATGAGCCAACAGCTGTCAAGCGTGAAATGTCAGAAAATATCACCGAGTCAGGCCAGACAGGGACAAACCCTGAAGAGGCTCGTGAGATAGCAAGAAGCAAAGGAATGGCAAAAGGAACAGCTGGTGCGGCTGAAACAGGCGACCAATACGAGCAGGGTGCCGCTGGATCAAATAAGTAAACGCCTTTTTTTCTTTTTGTTTCTCGTAAGTTAGCGTGTGAAATACTTTTTCCAAAGTTTAAAAGTAATATAGTCAAATGCATGAGTCTTCTCTCAATGCTCAAATTAAAACTCAGACCATAATGTTTTGAAAAATACACACACATATGGTGTTACGAAACATAATAACTAACTTCACACATATAAAAGAAAAAGGGTGTAACAACCTTATTCTTAATCCAACCTTTATTGCGGGATGTCTATGTGCATAGATGGGACTATGTGATAGTCAAATACAATGTTTTTCTGTTAATTTAACATGCAAGATCTCAATCTTGCTCGGCAGAGCAATGACAAGGATAAGGATATTGGCAAAACATTAGCCTCTGATAGGTTTCCTAATACCATGGACAGTTTTTGGTTTTCGATTCATCCTGGCGTCATTGTAAGCCCTTTTGACTTTGTCATGGTAAGACACCTTTTTAACACAAGAACTATCGGTATGGTAAAAGAACTTAAAGCCATTGAAGAAGTCGGAATTGTAGCCAGAGTTGCGGTAATGGCAAATACAGGTATAGAAAACGACTCGGGTAAGGCTACCTCCGTAGGGATGCCCGTTGGCGCAGCCAAATCTGTCAGATTTGCCGATCAAAAGGAGGTTATATTCGCGCTCGGAATACCAGAGATGCTTAATCCCATACCTGCAGGAATAATAGAAATGACAAACGGCTTACGAGTGCCAATATCGCTTGACATTTCATACCTGCTTGGACCTGACACGGCACATGTAAATGCAGCTGGAATTTCAGGCAACTTAAAAACAACGTATCTGTATTTTCTTCTTCAGTCGGCTCATCAGAGGCTCGTAAAAGAGATGCGGGAAGATGTAGCCATAATAATTTTTAACACAAAGGAAGGAGAGCTTCTTCATATCGACCAGGTCAAGAAGCCGAACAAAAACACAAAGCAACTATTTGACCTACTTGATCTAGATATCAAGCCATTTGAAAATGTCACATACTTTTTACCCAGAGGAAGAGATGGAAAAGCGAATTCTGCTGTTGTGCCTAGCAACTCTAAGACGTACTCATTTGGTCTAGATGATGTATACGACAGATTAGACCTGTTGTTTGGAAGCGAAGATCAAAACTCCAACATTTCATCAATACTGAACTACATTTATGAGGCATGGCCTTTGTTCAACGGCAGCAAGCAAGTAAATACATGGAGCGATCTGCTTGAATTCACAGGCTATCCACAGGAGGTAGTGGCACACAAATCTACACTCCTTCGCTTTCTAGGTCAGGTCCAAAGGTTCCGCAAGTCGCCTATGTTTATTGACAAGAAAGTAACAAGCAGATACCTTGGAAAAGAGATAAAAAAAATCAGACGCAACGACGTTTTTGTCATTGACATATCCATGATCCCGACTCTGCAGGAGCAAGGGTTCGTAGTAGGAGATGTAATGAAGAGCATTGACGAGATATACTCTTTTTCAAGACAAAACAGCAGAAGACCGAGGTATATTTTGACTTTTATTGATGAGATCAACAGGTTCATCCCTCGATCTCCAGGCAACAAGTCTGCGGTAGCCGAACAGGTTATGAGGACTATAGTCGCGGGTAGGTCTCGGGGCACAATCCTGTTCTCAGCTCAGCAGTTCAAAAGTACTGTCGACTCAACATTGCACGAAAACACAGGCATGCACGTGATTGCAAAACTAGGCATCTCGGAACTGTCGATGCCACCTTATCTAATGATAGATAAAAGCACAAAGGCTAACATAGTCAGACTCAATAAAGGAGAGCTTGTGATGGTACATCCTGCGTTTCGACAGCCGATCAAAATCCTATTTCCAAAAGCCCCATTCAGGACCGGCTAGGTGTCCCTGAGAAACTTGTCTGTGTTCTTGCGAACAAGGGGTATTATCTTTTGCATAATTATCTCGTGTACGCTCCCACCTGCCTCGACATCAAATGATAGCAAGAGCACATAATAGAGTCGGCTGTTCTCATCAGCAATAGGAATCGTCGCCCTGACTAGATTAGCATAGTTTGACATGGCGTAATTGATCCTACCAAGCATGTATTCCCACCTAAGACGAGTATATTGACGGGTGGCAGCAGTGATTGCATATTGCGCCCGCTCCTCAGGATTGAGCAGGGGGTTGAGACCCTTCCGTTCTGCTACTGCGACAAGGTGGCCGTCTCCATCCGCAACGCCAGCAAACCTTATCGATGGATCAAGGGTAACTACCTCATCACAGAATTCCTGAAAGAATGGGTTCATTTAGTTCATCTCCAATAGCTGAGTATATTTGATTTTCGTACCGAAAATACATAAGCAAATACTTAAATGGGTTACACTTGCCATGGAGTCTGCTTTGTCTGCTCAAGAAGTTGCAATGCTAGAAGATCGTAGGAACTCACTGTTGAACAGGCGTGAGGTAAAGGTAATTTTCAGAGGAGCAGCTGGCAAGATCAATAGAAATGACGCTGCAGAAAGAATTGCTAACCAACTTAATGTCAACAAGAAGCAGGTTGTTCCGATAAATCTAAGATGCCAAACAGGTATGACAGATATTCATGGAGTATTATATGTCTTTGACGACGAAAATGAGGCAGCCAAGCAATTACCACGCTACAGGCTGTTGAGGACGCTATCAAGAGAAGAGAGGAAGAAAGTACTTGATGAAGAAAAGGCAGCCAAGCTTAAAGCCAAGCAGGAAGCTGCTACTTCGAAGTCTGGTGGTTCTGGGAGTGCGAAGAGATAATGGCTGACAAAAAGGCTCAGGGCAAGGGCGAGGTTACCATCTACAAATTCTACAATATTCAAGGGGACAAGGTAACAAGGACTAGGCGCGATTGTCCTCGCTGTGGCAAGGGAACCTTCATGGCGGAGCACAAGAACAGGTTTACCTGTGGCAAGTGTGGTTTTACTGAATTCACTCACGCGGATATTGCCAAGAAGGCAAAGAAGTAAGAAGAAATTAGCTCGCCATAGCATTGATTTCATTTTTGATCGTATGAGCAATAGAAGGTGCCAGCAAAGGGTAAAATGATTTTAGATATCGCTTGGTCTCAGTTAGGCTCAAAACATTACTAGAGTCTCCAACACTCATATACCCATCGACAAAGTCTCTTGTTATTTTAGCTGCGATTTTGTTGTCGCGACTATTCTTCAAACCCCAGCTAATAAACTGCGCGACATCCCATGCGGGGTCGCCAGCATTCAACATAAACTGCTCGACATTGGTAAAGTAGAGATCGTTTTCGTTGACAATGATGTGCTTAGGTTTAATATTTCCAAGAGTTGCTCCAGCGGTGTGTACTTTTGCAATTTCTGCTCCAGCTTTGCGAATCAAAGTGGCTTCACCTTTGCTTCCCATGCAATCCCTTATTACATCTGCTATAGTTATCCCATCTAGAAATCGTGTTACTAGCAGTTTCCTATCCAGAACCACCGCCTCGATTATGGGCGTTTTGAGACCAAGACTCCGCATATGCCGTATTGCCTTGTATTCCGAGCCAATCCTCAAGAGCGGGTTCATTCTGAATCTCTTTACTGGTTCGTTCCATAGACCAACCATTGCCCATTTTAGTGCTTTTGATTTTGTAACCTCTTTGACAGCAATTTTGTATTCATCGGAGCCATCTTTCAGCACATACATTGTGGTTCTGCTGTTTTTATTTCCAAGCCGCCTCTTTTTTATAACAGAGTAACTGATTACATGTGGGGCCAGATCTTGAAGCCAATTTCTGCCATCAATGATTAGTATACCTTCTGGTAGCTTCCAGTACGCCTTTCTTGGAGATAACATAAAATCAGGAGGTTTCATCATCAGTCTTACGCGACGCCGGATTTTGGATTCAGCTTCCTTGATAGCAAAATGCATGATTTTTCTTCCAGCATAAGTATGTACCATATAGGAGCTGAGCTCTCGAAGTCTTTTAGTAAGTTTCAGATGAATTTGTCCTTTTTCTAAAAATATATTCTTGTCTGATATCTGTAAAAGACCATCCTCCCTTGCAGCAAAGATTTCATCATCCTCCGCAATAATATCCTCTACTGCCCTATGGTAGCCGTCAAGTGCAAATTCTAAGTTGCGCTTTGAGGTAGTGTACGTCTTATAGTAACTGTAAGCTGCGCTTGCATATAGAGACATCCTACGCTTTATCTTTGAAAATGCTACAAACTCAAGTGGAAAGAGAATTTCTGTGCCGAGTACACCGGTAGATTCCAAGATATCACGTACTTCCTCCAAGATAACTCGTCGCTTGTAAGTATGCTCAATCATTGCGAGAAAATCCGCATTAGCAATTGGTTCGTAAATGTGGAGCAAACGACCAACCACAAATTCGCCAAGATAAGCACTTTGAGCATCTCGCAAGAGCGCGTTGCGGTCAACTGCAAGTGCTGATACTTTAGTATTTGATTCGCGATAATAGGAGTATTTGACCATGTAGGGGTAATTCTCCAAGACAATAAGGAGATCAATATCGCTGTCAGGACGATTGTAGCCAGCAACCCTTGACCCATATATGCAAGTAGCAACCATCGTGCGGCCCTTCGCGGCTTTCCTGATACATTTCTGGATAACTTTGAATTCTTCGGGAGAAATGCTAGACATAGCTTGTTCTTTTCTTTTTTTTGGGCTTTATGTTTTCAAATTCAAGAATTTTTTCTTTGACATCCTGTTCGACCTTCAAGGACGCCATAGCCTCTACAGGGATCTTTATAATATTTGTATCTAACGACACCTTTGAAGTTGGGAAGCCTTTGTTCATCCACGTTTTGATAACCTTCTCCTCCAGCTTCAGATCTCTAAATCCTTCTGGAAACCGGGTAGTAATATGTCTTATCAAAGTGGGATCGGATTTGAAGACCACACGCTCTTCAACGAGCCTCATTGAGTCAGCATAAGTTCCTTCAAACATTGTGCCAGATACCTCATCAGATATTACCTTCATTTTTAATATTCTATTTATGAGCTCCAGGTAGTGCAAAAACTCGTGTGCCAAAACTGCATGTATCGTGCCCTTGAGACCATAAGATATGAGGGGTGCAGTTATCTGCACAACCACATGTAGCTGCTTTCGAGCATCCACTACAGGTATTGTCCTTGCAAACAATACTCCCATATCGGTAAATTCGACAGCAGAAGTAGAGATCACAAGGCGTGGCTCAGCATAATAATAAGGATAATTCAAACCAGATGCTTCCTCGACTCGCTTAATGCCCTCTATGACCAGCGGAAACCTTTTCAATATAAGGTCGTAAACCTTTCGCGGTATCTGGCCAAGTCGATAGGCATTGTGAACCTTGTAGAGCGGGTCAAAAGTGCTCATCTATTGCTGATGTCAAATTGGGTCCCCGAAAGAAAAACGTTACTGAAGTTGGATATCCATTATATCAAACATATCGCATTCGCACTTGGAGCCAAGAATTTCTGAAATGTTGGGTTTCATATATTCTTCGCCACCTACAAGTTGCTTGATCATCAGTCCACCATCTGCTACAATTATGAGGGTAAAATGATTGCTGTCAACCTGCCGAACTCGTACAGAATATATGCTTTTTACACCTTTTTTTGACTTATTCTCAAAGCTCACTACAGACCTAGATAAAGAATTAATTTTTTTCAGAATTTTTTTTGTTAACACATTTTCGCATTTTATGTGGATCTTGCACTTGACTATGAGGTGTGTTTGGACTGCAGGTACATTCTTAATTGGCTTCAATGTTGCTTTAATGCCATTGCGTTTGATCGTCTTATTTTTAATCTTCCTCTTTTTTGGATTAAGGATGCGCATGTAAAATGGCCGACCGCTTCCAAGAACCAGGCTGCTTGGATCTTCGCTTCCCATCCAAGTAAATTTTGGTGTCTGACCTCCCGTGATCCGCATCATTTCCCTTGAAATAACCCCTTCGACACTGTCATATCCAGATAGTCCTGAATAATTACAGGAACTGCAGCCCTTGCCTCCACAATTAATGCATTTACCCTGCTTTTGTGGCAGTCCTCTTGATTTTTTGATGTAAACCCCAGCAAACACAAGCGGTCGAGATATCACTGTCACGTCTACCTTATTCTCCTTGTCTACAGTCAGAGTAATCACGATGTCTGGCCTTCCATACTCCACCTCTTTTTGTGCTAGCTTGGCGAGCCGAATTCCAAGTTCCCTAGTCAGATAGTGCTTGATACTCTCTCTTCCCCTTATCTTCAACCGAGCCCTAATTGCGTCTTCCCTCTCGTAGAGCTGAGTTGGTAATGTTGCACCAATTAGATAGGTGTCAAATTCAAAGCACTTGACTGCAGCCACTATGCTGTTTGCTATGGCACCAAGGTTGTCCATCAGTCCACGGCAGATATAGCAGGGCTTGCTGGACCTTCCCCTACTGGTGTGCCTTTCAAGGCAGGGCTTGCAGAGTCTGTACCGCTTTAGCAGGGTTTCCTTGGGCATTAGCCGATACCAATTTTTCTAAAAAATCCTCCCATTCCTCTACCTTTGTTGTGCTTCATGAAAGTCTTGGAGGTGTTGTACTGTTTGATCATTTCCTTAATTTCTCCCTCAAGCAGCCCGGAGCCTCTTGCTATCCGTTTTCTCCGTGATTCATTAATAATATCAGGGTCTTTTCTTTCTTGCTTTGTCATTGACTGTATAATAAAACGCCACTTTTCCATCCTCATTTCCATTTCATCCAGCTTTTCTTCTTTGACCATACCCGAAATTCCCAAATTTTCTATGATATTCCTAAAGCCCATTTTGCTTGCTGATTCCATCTGAGCATAAAAATCCTCAATAGTCATCTTGCCGCTCATCAGTCGCTTTACCTGGTTCTCGTCTGCCTGAAGCTCTAAGCCTCTAGCCATTTCTAGCAGCGCTTTGATATCCCCCATACCAAGCAGCCTTCCTACAAATCTAGTCGGCGAGAATTGCTCAAGGTCATCTATGCGCTCACCAGTGCCAATGAACATCACCTTTGCGCCCGTAGCAGCGGAAGCTGCAAGAGCGCCTCCACCTTTGGCAGTACCGTCAAGTTTTGTAATAACAATGCCTCCAACAGCAGCAGCCTTGTGAAAAGCTTCTGCTTGTTTATAGGCCCCTTGACCTATGGTTGAGTCAATAACTAGCAAAACTAGATCTGGGGTTGATACCTTATGCATTTCACTCATTTCTTGCAGAAGACCTTCTTCCTCTTTGTGTCTTCCAGCAGTATCAACAATTATGACGTCAAGGTTCTGATCCTTGAAATAATTAAGTCCATTTCTAGCGATAGCTACGGCGTTATTATTCTGCTCCTCTCCATAGACCTCGACATTTATTTTGCTGCAGTTCATTTTCAACTGAGTCAATGCACCAGGACGCCAGGTGTCCGCCCCAATAACGCCTATCCTATAACCATGTTTTGTGAGCCATCTTGCCATTTTAGCAGTTACAGTAGTCTTGCCACTCCCTTGAATACCCAGCATAAGCACTACATTCTGCTTGCCGGGCTTGAAGAATGACATTGCCAGAGAGGGGTCATCTTCCTGCGCTTTGTCAATCGTCCTTATGACATCACCGGAATAGCCCAGTAGCTTGGCAAGCTCTCCATACAATATTGTGACAATGTGATCTTTTCTGGATAGTCCCTTAGGAGGCTGTTCGCCTAGTGCCCTTTGCTTAAGATTCTGCGTAATTGATAATACAAGTCTCACGTTAACATCTGATTGGAGCAGTGAGCGCTGGACATCCTTGCAAATCGAGTCAATCAATTCCTCATTAATGTCAGATGCTCCTACTATTTTCTTCAAAGCTCCGCGGAGGCCTTCGCGCAGATTATCAAACATGCACTATTTCTTTTCTATTAATACAACATCCTGTATTTCAAATATTCCCCTCTGGCCATCCCAGTAGGCAGCAGCAGTATTGATTTGAAGCTTTTTCTGATATAGAGGACAGTCGATGACAAGTGTTTCAGCTTCACCACCTTCGAATGTAAGGTTAAATTTACACTTTTTGCTCAAAGACACCAACTTAGCAATTGCTTCCTTGTCAAGCTCCCTTCCAAGCCATTCGCTTTCAAGTCCCATTGCAGATACTCCAGCAATTATGATGTGAAAGCCTCTCCTGATAAGTTCGTTCAGGTATCTTTCGGGCACTAAGTTCCACAGCGGCGCTACTGCTTCAATTCTCTGCCGTGCACATACCATCTCAAATGCCTGCTTTTGATAGTTGCTTGAAATCCCACCGTGGACTATTCCGTTAATTCCGTATGTCGATTTAACCTGCAATATTGTTTCTTCAAGCGCTTTCATCTCGTCTTTCTTTGAATTGCCCCGTACCCGAAAGTCGATTAGAGGAAGCTGCATTGCATCTGCCAGATATTCTGTCACCCAGCTGTTTGGGTAGTGGAAAAGAGCACTATCATCCGCTTTAGGATGCATTGTAATAAGGCAGACAACGCAATGCCCCATTTCTTGTGCGCAAGATATTGCAAATGTGCTGTCCTTGCCACCAGAGAAAAGCGCTGCTAGTTTCACAGATGGATAAGCATACGCTCTCAATATTAAGTTCTTGTTTCTAGCTAGCTATGCGTTATTGCGTCTGTAAAGCAACATTCCCCAATAACTTCGATTTGATCCTCCACAGGGCAAGATACAGGTTTGAAGTTTTATTGAAATCGAAAACCTACAAAGGTAAGAAAAGATTTTTAATAATAACCGTGATGTGGATGCCTCAGGATCTCATAATCTTCATCATCAGTTGTGTGATGTATATTTCTATACATGTATTTAACGCACATACATAATACATGCATACATAATACATGCATACATGCATACACACTATTTTTTTGTCAGACGGCTCT
>DATCWI010000095.1:0-13328 GCA_036566425.1 Nitrososphaera sp. | reverse complement strand
ATCCCCAAGACAGCTCCAGTTGGAATTCCAATTAATATTAGTTTCCGAGTATCCCATAGCGTCGATCCCTTAGCCTCTGTGGTGTTTTCTTGCGATTTTTTAAGCCTCCTGCTGCCCTTTATTCCGGAGAGAAGCAGAGCGGCTGATGCGGCAAATAATGCTAGGACAAAGACTAGGGCGAGGTGCTGCTCTGGAAGAACAATTGATCCAGCGAAAAATGCAAAAGGTACAGACGACAAGAATGGCAGAGAGAATTTTAGTGAGAGGTGTTTTGCTTTTGCAAAACTGATAATTGCAATACCCGCTACGATTATGTTAAGTATCTGCGCTATTGGCGGAACGGCAAATAGGCTAATTCCAAAAAGCACAAGAATAGCGATATAGCTGCTGCCACCGCCAAATCCAACACTTGAATAAATGAAACTTATTCCAAAGAACAGAGGTGCAATATAAACAAGGGCGGCAATTTCATTGCTAATGCCCGTGGCCTCCAAGCATCTTGGATGCATGCAGTATTCCGGGAATGAGTGCGTCTAGCGACTCTGACACTGCCTTGGCACTGCCAGGGAGATTCACGACGACGGTCTTGTCCCTGACTCCGGCCGTTCCTCTAGACAGCATCGACAAAGGAGTCCTTTTTTGGCCGTACATGCGCAGCACTTCAGAGATTCCTGTGACTTCCTTTTCCAAAACCTTCTTGGTCGCTTCAGGGGTAGTATCACGAGGCCCAAGACCCGTACCCCCGCATGTCAATATCAGATCTACTTTCAGTTCGTCACATGCAACTATCAATGACGATTCTATTTGCCTTGCATCATCAGGTATGACATTATAGTCTACGACTTGAAATCCGCTGCTCATGAGCCTTTCAACGGCGAGCTTGCCCGATTTGTCTGATCTCTCCCCTTTTGACACTGAATCGCTGATAACTATTACAACTGCCTTCAATGGCTTGTCGTACCTTTCGTAAAAGTCCTTCATTCCTCCGCTCTTTGCCAAAAGCCTGACAGATTCTATCGCTAACGTTTCGTCTACTGGCTTTAGCATGTCATAAATTGTAAGCGCTGCAATAGACGCGCCGGTCAGCGATTCCATCTCCACGCCAGTCTTCCAAGTAGTTTTTACTTCCACGTCTACCTCTATCGATTCTGTTTTGATCGAAACACCGACTTTAACATGGTCTATTGGTATAGGATGGCAGTATGGCAGTAAATCCCAAGTTCGCTTGGCTCCCATTGTTGCAGAGATTCTTGCGGCGTCTACTATGCTGCCCTTTGGAGATTTTCCTTCCTTGATCAAGCTTATGGTTTTAGGGCTTACTTTTACAATTGCCCGAGCGGTTGCAATTCTGAGAGTCTCTGGCTTGTCTCCAACATCGAACATCCCCATATTTTTGTATCAACCTCCGCCCCCTAATGGCTTGCCCTTTGCCCAGATGCCGCCTTTGTGGCCTGCAATAATCTCTTTCTTCCATATCGGAACTTCTGTCTTAATTCTATCGATAGCATATCTTCCTGCTTCAAAGGCTTCAGCTCGGTGCTCAGAGGATGCGGCAATAGCGATGCTAACCTCTCCTACCTTTAAATTGCCAATTCTGTGCACGGCAGCAAACTTTTTCAAATTCCATCTCTTGACAGCTTCTATTTCAATTTTGGCCATGGCCCCTTCTGCCATCCTGATGTATGCCTCATAATAAATCGCAGTTATAGCATGCGCGTAGTCATTGTTATGGTCTCTGACTGTGCCCAAAAAGAGAACAGTCGCACCCGCAGAGTCATCCTTGACGCTTGCTAGCAACCTTTCAACATCGATTGGATGCTCAGATATAATGGAAATCATTTAGGAAAGCGCCACCCGCCTCTCTGCCACATACACACACTCTAACCACCGCTGATAGGCGGCAAAAGCGCTATTTCATCAAAATCATTTATTATGATTGATTTGTCATCTGCTGTCGCCACCATCTTGGCGTTAACGGCAATTCCCATTGGGATCCTTTGTGCCGATATTTCAGGATAGAGTTCGATGATCTTTTTCCTCAAATCAGCAACAGTTGTTGCTCCCTGATTATTTCTTGGCAGTTGCAATGTCATTTCATGCCTGCCTATTATCTCTCTTAGAATTGCAAATGATTTGACTTTCAAGGTTACATATTGCGAATGATGATGATGATTATTATTATGATGATGAATATGCTCCAATTCTTCTTCTTCGTCTTCTTCTTCAACGCCACTCAAAATATCTCTCATCTGTCTCTCATCCTCCTATTGTATGCATCAAACTCAGAGTTGGTTTTAACGCCTTAAGTCGTATGATACGTACTATTCCTTCTGGCTTCTTCCGGATAGATTCCAAAATGTAATCCGCAATCTCTTGATCAGTCTTCTTTCCGTTTCGCAGGAGACTCCTGATGTCATAACCGGGATTCTCAAATAGACAAGTAAGAAGCCTTCCATCAGAAGTTATCCTTACTCTATCACATTGTGCGCAAAATGGCTCCGTCATCGAAGGAATAAATCCTAAAGTCCCCTTTCCATCAGCAAACGAGTAGATCTTCGCTGGTGCTGCCGATTCAGCGCCAGTTAGTCTAGCGCCATCATCATCATCATTGTTGTTGTTGATGATTTTGTTATTGTCATCATCGTCAGCGCCGTCAATAAGTCCTGATGCTTCTTCAATAATATCGCCAATGCTATTTCTTATTCTGGCAATAATTTCGCCCTTGCTTACAACAAGATCTGGAGCCCAAATTCCAGATCCATCCAGAGGCATGAATTCGATGAAGCGAACAACATGTCCTTTCTCGCGGGCAAAGTTTGCAAAATCTATGACTTCATCGTCGTTCCATCCCCTCACAACCACTGTGTTTATCTTTACCTTGAGCCCTGCCCTTTCTGCCGCGTGAATTGAATTTAGGACTTTGTGCAGACCATCTACTCCACACATTGCCTTAAAGCGCCCGGCCTTGAATGTGTCAAGGCTTATGTTTACGCTTTGAAGTCCACTCTTTTTTAGAAGATCTGCCTTTTCGCCAAGGAAAAGGCCATTAGTAGTCATGCTTATCGATTTAATTCCATTTATCTTTGACAACCCTGCAATCAAGTCCTGCACTCTTGGCCTGAGCAGTGGCTCGCCGCCTGTGATTCTTATTTTCTCAATGCCCAACTGAGCCATTATATGTGATATACGTAAGAATTCTTCATAGCTCAAGACCTCATCCTTGGCAAACCATCTCTTCCCAATGGCACTACTACTACTATTATTATCGCTTCTAGATTCGGTTTTATTATTACCCTGTTCGTCTCTTGGCATGCAATAGATGCACTGCATATTACATCTGTCAGTCACAGAGAGCCTTAATTTTCGTGCAACTCTTCCAAAGCCGTCAACAAGAGATTTGTTGAAATTATTATTTCTGTTATTATCTTCTTTTAATTTTGACACTATTATTCAGGCCGCCTCCCCCTGACGATGATGCACATCTTTTAGTAGAATCACTTCTACTTCCTGTCCTTTGCGCAACATGATATCATCATTCTCTCTTTGGAGCTCCTTGCTGTTATACTTCGCTACTACTATCCCATCAGAATAAGCCAACGTTGAAAGCAAGCTAGCGCCAGCGGCAGACACTGGTTCAGCAAAAAAGCATCCGTCATCATCATGGCGCCTGAAGACTCTAACTCTAACAAACGTGGTCATTCCTTTATGTAATTTGACGTTCGAAGTCAGCTTTGCAACCTGCCTAGCAACAGGAGGACCGTCCGTCTTTACGATGTCGTAAAGCAATGCTCGCCCAAAAGTGTAAAAGGCAACAAACGCAGAGACAGAAAAGCCCGGAAGCACGATTACGGGCTTTCCGTTAGCTATGCCTAGAGATGTTGGAGAACCCGGCTTCATTGCAATCCCGCTTACAATGATTCCAGGCTTTCCAACTTCATTTATTAGTCTAGGAACATAGTCCTTTTCGCCTACTGAAGAGCCGCCAGATATGAGAATCACATCAAACTTCTTTAGTGCCTCCATTATTTTTGTGCGGATAAGAGACTTTTCGTCTCTACATATTCCCAAGTCAACTGGCTCCCCGCCATACTTCCTTATCATGCTAGAGAGCATGAACCTGTTGCTATCAAATATCGAAGCACTGCCAAGTTTCGACCCGGGTTCAGCCAGCTCGTTGCCAGTTGAAAGTACAGCAACTTTGACCTTTTTATACACAAGTATCCTTGATATCCCGACAGATGCAATTAGCCCGATATCCGCAGCAGTAAGCCACGTTCCTTTTTTAAAAAGAATTTGTCCCTTCCTTAGATCATTTCCTCTTGGCGTGATATTGCTACCTCTGTCTATCCTGCGTGAGATGCGAATTTTGCTTCCTTTATTATTGCCCTCTTCTACTATAACATCTTCTATCATTATCACAGAGTCTGCGCCCCTTGGAATCTTCGCACCGGTTGCGATTGCAACTGCTTTGCCGGAGCTAATTCTTGTCCGCGAAATTTTGCCAGCACCAATTTCGCCTATCACCTTGAGCGTAGCATCATGATGATGGTGGTGGTCTCTTGTCGCTTTCTTTGTATCGCTTGACAAAACGGCGAAACCATCAACTGTGGATCTCTGAAACGGTGGAATATCTATGGGACATCTAATGCAGTCTGCCAAGATTCTGTCAGTGGCTTCAGCCAAGCTAGCATATTCAGTCCCAATTGAAATGCCAGAGATCTTGCTCCTTGAAAGAAATTTTTTAAGAGCCAAGGAAATTGAAGAATATTTTCTATGGCTGCTGCTCCTCGTCCTCATGGACGTAGTGCGGTGCGTCAGGGAATGAGCTGACGATTTAACTTTCATTGAGTCCCTCCATATATCGATCCACTTACCATCGTTAAAATACATTTTTCCAAATTACTTCCAATCATTTCTACAGCAGACATAGTTAATCTTCGCTAGAAACAAATCATTCATGTGTTGTAACATGCTGACTCTTACAAATGACTAAAAATTGAAAAAAGAAGTATAATACTGAAATTCTTAATCCTCCTTCAGGTTCATTTGCTTCTAGCAAAATGGTTGCGAATTATGATTGAAGATCGAAAAATGCATGTCGACTGCATAATATATTTTGCAAAAGCAAGCCGATTCTTCCGCGAATACACGAGTGTACATTATAGCTGGTAGTCCAGTCCTTTCAATCTTATACATATATTGTAGTTGAGCTCTTAATTTCAACGTGGCTAAGATCATTTCACTCAACGTGGGACTGCCACGGACTGTGAACTTCCACGGGCAAGCAGTGACTACCGGGATATTCAAAGAACCTGTAAAGGGGCGGATAAAGCTAAGGAGACTTAACCTTGACGGGGACAAGCAAGCAGATCTGAGTGTTCATGGTGGACCTGACAAGGCTGTGTATGCCTATCCCGCGGAGCATTATGATTACTGGAAAAAGCGACTACCAAATATGAAACTACCGTGGGGAATGTTTGGAGAGAACTTCACAACAGAAGGATTGCTTGAAAATCAAGTTAACATAGGCGATGTGTTTCAAATTGGTTCTAGCGAGGTAGTGGCTACGCAGCCTAGGATGCCCTGCTACAAACTTGGAGTAAAGTTTGGGCGTATGGACATTGTTAGGCAATTTATGGAAAGCAAACTCACCGGGATCTATTTTAGAGTTCTAAAGGAAGGAGAAGTTGGAGCAGGAGATGCAATCGAGCTTATTAGCAGAGATGTGAATAATGTCACAGTTAAAGATGTTGTCCAGCTGGTAACTGGCAAAGGTGACTTGGCAACAATTCGGCGTGCAGTTCATATCAAAGCCCTTCCCGAAGCCTGGCGGCAAGAATTTCTAGACTATCTGGGGAAGCAAGATGGAATGAACTAAGGACATATTTCTATGCAAAACGAATTGACTTATAGGGAACTTTCAAGCTTAACCATGATTACATAAGGAAAATAATTGGACTGCTAGTCGCAGCGGCAGCCACTCTTTTGATATTCAGATTCTTTCTCCAACAATAAGATTTGAATTAGCCTTAGAAGGCTCCATTAGAAATTAGTTGTTATTCCAATGCTACAAAATTACGATCAAAGATGAATAATCCGAATTACTATATATATAGAAAAACAGTCAAGCGTCAAGCATCAAGTTTTGATAGAAATTCCAATAATCCTGGTTGCTCGGTTGACATAGTAGAATCTCTGGATTTAAAATACTTTTGAATGTGATTATCATAGCATGCTTGGCAAAAATTTAACTCGTTAAATTCCTGCTCCCATCTAACAACAATAGTGTGGAAGTCTTGATCTGAAGGAATCGGATTTCTGCATGCCCGGCACTCGCTAGAAGTACCGTGTCTATGCACTAAACTAAAATGATAGGGCATATCCATTTCGCTCATTTCTTGATGCTTGTAAGTAATTGAAGCGCGAGATTATTAGATTTATCGTTTGGCTTTTATCAATCGCTGGAATTGAAATAATCACATATCCTATCTCCAGCCTTATAATATTTCACTTGCAATGGTGGCAGCGGGAGTGTTTGCTTGCCCCTATTGTTGCGTTCATCACATACATGCTTGGAGCGTAACGCCGGCTGTAAACATTTTTTCGACGCATATACATATAGGCGATTTATCTAAAACTGATGACATTTTACAGAAGGCAACCAAGCTGCTAAAGGAAAAATTTGATTTCTATTTTCCAACTATCCAAGTAGAAAAAGAGTGCACCGAAATAGACGAGGCAAGAGACATAGATATCACGCAAGCAAAAGAAGAGAAACAAAAGCACCATCCTATGGTGCTCATGCTTCTTAGCTAAGTAAAATAGGTTTTCAAGGTGAGGCTTTGTGTAAAAAAAGTCAAAGCCTGTTCAAAAAGCCGACGACACCCTGTTTTAAAAAGCCACTTTATGGCGGAGAATTATCCAGGCAACAATCAGCAAGGGCCGCGGACAGAAAAAGCAGCCCGAATTCCATCAAAGCCTTTCAACACCCTCACATAGCCATTTTACTCTCTAGTTTTTCATTTGTTCTTCGAATCCCTTCAATGCTGATCAGGCCACCATCTCTCCTAGAAATCAGGGTAATTACAAAATGGAATGCAATCAGAGGGGCAAATAATCCAGCTGCTAAGGCAGCAAGAACATAGTTATGCATGGCTAGGACAAGGTATAACGCCACCCCAGCACCTGTCATTATTTCTATCCAAGTGCATGTGCAAAGTTGTAGTCCAATCTGTTTCAATTTCAACTTCGATTCTCCCACCTGGCTTTTTCCTTACGGATCATTGTTATGCATCTGATCAACATGCTTCCGTCCTTCAAATTCCAATGACACAGAATTGATACAATATCTTTTTCCTGTTGGATGAGGACCATCGTCAAAGACATGGCCTAAATGTGCCGCACAGTTGTTGCATTGGACCTCGATTGTTCGCATTCCATAGCTTTTGTCTAATACAAATTTCAAGTTCTGTATCTTAGCAGGAGCCCAGAAACTTGGCCAGCCAGTGCCAGAATCAAACTTCGTTTCAGAATCAAATAGTTCACTACCACAACAAACACAGCGGTAAGTGCCGTCTTCTTTGCAATTCCAATACTTTCCTGTAAACGGATATTCCGTACCCTTTAGCCTACAGACCTCATACTGCTCTTTTGTTAACTCTTGCTTCCATTTTTCGTTAGTCTTTGATATGATTTTAGATTCCTCGCTCATGTTTCTATCACAAATAGCAAATTACATCCTTAGTATTAGAAGATATTTCCAAATCGAATCCAGATCTTTTCCAACTTTTATAAAATAGGCCCCTGAAGAATATCAAAAGTTACTGCTGCTCAAGTTTTGCACTGCCAAATAGCACTGAAAATGCTTTACACCAGATAAGCACAGTATCATATCTTGAAAAGTCTGTGCATTATGCTTTCTTAATAGTTTTTGTTGAGATATTCCATTTGCAGGTGTGGAATATCAGTATCTCATATACAACATGATAACAACGGCAAAATAGGAATATAATATCAACCAATATTAGAGGCTGATGAATCACCATTCTTGTCGGATTTTTTAGCCTCTGCTTCCTTTTCTATTGGGCCTCGTGACGACGTTGCTATCCTAGCAATTAGCCCAAGTATGGCTCCAAACACAAAATGTATGGCCAGTGCGCCATATAGGATAGAGTCCGACATCTGGATTAGTCTCTCAGCTGTTAAATGCATGGGAGATCCTGCTGGCGATGTCAAAAGCATATTTTGCAGAGTTGGCTCTATCACGAAAGAGTGCAATGGAATAAACAGAACTGCCCAAACTACTATACCAGTTGTAACTCCTGTTGCAAACGCCTTGAAGGTAGAAGAATCTGTTCGAAGCTGTCTTACTCGGTCAGATACTATCATGTAAACAATTCCAATTATTGCGCCAGTTATCATGTGCAGTACAAATCCCGCATAAATTGCAGGCCATTCTGCATTTATCCCCAGTGATACGCCAACCATCTGATAAAATGTTCCAGGCGGCAATCCCAGCTGAGCACCGAGAGCTAATATCATTCCAAAAATTGCCCACGCCGCAACAAGTCCGCAAACAGTGCCTGATTTTATAGAACCTAGCATAGTTGGCCGCCAATTAGCAGTACTTTGTGAAGGTTGCATAGCGTTACTATTGTAAATCAAATATTTACGCTTTTGAAACCTTAAGACTGTAAATGACTGCTATTTAATTATGAATGACATATTAATTAGTAGGAATACTATGTAAATATGTAATTCCTCGATGGAATTGAGTAAGACTGCCTTTTATGTAGCAAGAAATCTACACCAGAGAACTTAGTACAAGTTGCTAATCTTTCTTAGAATATTCACACTCGGAGCGAGAGAATCTACAAACAACTACAAATTCGAAGTTAGTCTCTGTCGGCTCTTTCCGGCGATTGAGACGTAACCTTTAGATCAATAGCAGAACCCTATTATGTGCAGGGCCCTAATTCTGAGGGTGCAGTCTTACAGGAACCTTTTTAGCTTCTCTTACATTCAAAAAGACTAACAAAGAATCCACTTTTTGAAGTGATATCATCGCTAGTCCCGAAGAATTCACCTATGAGCAAAGATGGGTATCCTAAAGTAATTTCTGCCTCCGTCATATTCTGATTAACAGTACTGCCGTTAGTCTGAGCGGCACCTCTCAATATAGCATTCTTTTCTTCTGTGGTCATCTGCTGTCCTTCTTCTACTCTTTTCTGTTCGTTGTTCATTGACATAAATTCTTGGAATTTCTGTAGGTCAGTAAGACCGCTAGTTGGAAGAGGTTCATTAACGGTAGTATTTATGAATAATGGAGATGCCATATAGATGCCGACTGGAATTACAATTGCAGCAATTATGATTAGAATGATTATGGTCTTCTTATTCATAGGCTGATTATATGATCGAATTATTCAGGCTTTGTATACAGCAGAACATCAATTGCGCTCGGAGAGGAGTCATATTTATCAACTTAGTAGTAGAAGTACAAATGTATTCTGTGTTAGGGAGAGTCTATGGATGTAATAATAAGTTAAGATTCTGATTTTGTATTATTAATCTGAATGAACTTGGTATAGATCTGGAAAAAAGTATTAATTCAAAAATTGCCATCAGATACATTATCATGAGTGAAAATAAAATCAAAACTCTTCAGCTAGCAACCTTTGCAGCTGGCTGCTTTTGGGGAGTTGACGAATCCTTTAGGAAGACAAAGGGTGTCAAGTCAACGATGGTTGGGTATACTGGCGGTCGATGGTCAAACCCAACATACAGAGATGTCTGTACTGATTTGACTGGACATGCTGAAGCAATCCAACTGCACTATGACCCAGAGGAGGTAACTTATGAGGAACTTCTAAACGTGTTCTGGTCAATACATAATCCAACAACAAGGAATAGACAAGGACCAGATGTCGGCTCACAGTATCGTTCTGTGATTTTCTATCATACTCCAGAGCAGGAATTATCTGCAAGAAGATCAATAGAAGAACTCGAAAAATCTGGAAGGTTTGGCAATAGGATTGTGACCGAAATAGTACCTGCCACTAGCTTTTACAAGGCAGAAGAGTACCATCAGAAGTACTATCAAAAGAGGGGAGGAGGCAGCTGCTATTTGTGAAAAAACATGTGGTAGCATGAGACCTCTTTTTTATACCTATTTTCCTCGATTCTTCCTTGCGCTTTTGACTCGAATTAATAATTCCTATTACTATTTTGTCTGAAGGATTGCTTGCTCTTAGTATGGGTGCATCGGTCTGCATGCCAATGTTAGACCATGCCTGCGACTTGCAAGTACAATGATGTCGGATGCGTTACCTAGGTCTGCGGAGCATTGAAAAATGACAGGCATGTCCACCTTTGAATGGAGCTATTATGATTCAAGCCAATTTCATATCAGGAGGCATATCCACCAGGAGCGGATTGCGTCGCTTACTTGATTAGGTGCTTGTTCAACAGCAAAGTGAGCTCCCCCCTCGATAAGGACAGAACTACTCCTTGGGAACATCTTTGAAATCAGCTATCAAAGCCGGCCTTGATCCCATTATCTATATCGCCATTTACAAGGAGGGTAGGCAACTGTCTTAGATTTTTTAGTTCTTGCTCCAGTTCTCTTGGATAATCCTCACTTTTTATATAATATTCTATCCAATCAGACGAGGATATAGAATATACAGTGTTGATACAAACTATCTTACTCTTTTAGACGCTATTTAAATAATCCTTAAAGAAAGGAGCACAGCTCTAATACTAAGTGTCAATGGCATTGCTAGTTGCTTTTGCTCCCTCGTATCTTGGCACAGGCATTTGAATCCATCACAAGAGGGACTCGACGGCATTCAAATGAAAATTAATGTGGGATCGGGGGAATCCGCAGAAAAACCTTCAGAAAATGGACTCAATACAACTAGATGGTAGATTCGGCGGGATTACAAAAGTCTCCCGTAAATGGATTCTATGCAATCAGCCTTAAAGGTTTATGTATTAATTGTTGCACTACCTGTAAAAGATTCATCATCCATCCATACCATTTTTATTTTGTATCCTCTGTCTTGCCCTGTACAGCTCGTACCGTTCTTTCCTTTTCCTCGTTCAGTTCCTCTGTTGTCATACCTCTTGCTAAGATTATTGTACTACCATCCTCTTCATTATCATCAGCGGTAAAAAGGATAGCATATACTGAGTGCCTTAATGTCTGACTAACGGAATCATCATCTTTCGGTAATCTAAGCTCTAACTCCCTCAAAGGAATAACTGAACCAAAGTTGTCTATGTCTAGCTTTGTACCTCTAACCCTATTTCCTGTGATATTGTTTACCTTTACTAACATATAGCTATCTCTCCATTGTATATGCATCATATTATGGGGCTGGGATCCCTATTAGAGTTTAAACTATGCTATAAAGCGGGGTTGAGCGAATTTTTGCGCGCCTATCTTCAACTCTTCTTAAGACATGCTTTGTAGAACCGTCATCACATGGAATTTCAACATAGTCGCTCCTAAAACGAACGCCCATAGAATGGCAACCTTCATCTTTAAAAATAAACCTACTCCTATAGTCAAGATAAGATCGAAGCAATACGTATTGGAGTTCTATAGGATAGAACCATACGGACTTTTATGCGACCTTTGGCATAGTAATAGTATGAACAACAAATCACAGGTATTACTAAATCGCATTTCTACCATCAGGGGAGAGCATGATACAGAAAAACGATTATGGATGCTTCAGCAGCTCAATGATTCCCTGTCTAAAGACATAAAGCTGGATATGCCTTCGCTTATCACGAATGCTTATGTTCGAAGGGCTCTAGACATGATCGAAGAAAGGCTCTTAGTGTCAGCTTAGAATTTTAACAGATCTTCGAATTCCTGTCTTCTACAGGAAGAGCATCATCTGTCGTTACTAATGCTAGGCTCGTAAATGCTATACTATCCTATCTTCCTTCCAAAATCGATGATGGAGCTATTATGGTACATCTGGTCAACTTGGATGATGAACCTGTGACTATAACCTCAATTACCTTCCAGGTAATTGCATGGATACCAAAGTATCATAGGGATTATTACAGCTGAAGGACATCCTTTTTCCGCACACCGAGTACATCCTAAGCCGGCCTGCAGCCTGAAAGAGTGTTAACCGATTTGTCTCATAAGCGAGATATGCTGATCGTAGAGTTGATGAGAATTCGGATCAAGCAAGCATTGCGCAGAAATTCAAGCCAATATTCGATACGGATTCTATGATATTCCAACAGATGACTTTGATGCAGATTCGCTGGGATCTTCTTTTCATTTTCAAAAAGATGGAGACGGTGCGTCTTTCAACCAGTGGAAAAACAATGAATGTGCTATAGGGATTGAAAATTTTTTAGATAGATAGAAGATGTCTATCGCGCCATCGGAGGCGTGTATTCAGCTCCGGACGCTTTCTTCATTGCATCCAATGTTTCGGTAGCCGTAAGAAGCGGCGTTGTTTTTGTAGCCTTCAGTGCACCACCAGCGCCAAATGCCATCGAGATTGCTACTGCGCTCACATTATCAGGCATCTCTGCAATGATTACAAAATCATATTCGTCGCCAAAGCTGAAATAGGCTTCCTTCAGCGTTCCGCCCAATTTCTCGATTGCAGGCTTGACTGCTGCAATTCTGTTTTGCGGGCTCTTGACTAAGGCTGACATTCCTTCTGGATTGTATGCACCCTGTATCATATAGTAGGGCATATATGTCCTGATTGTCAAAGAAAGAGCAAGACTTTAAGCCTTTTGATATTCGGTTCTGATAACTTACTTAAAGGGACGTGATTTGGAAAGAAATCAACGACATATTGAGAGTGCATCAATTTGCATGGCTTGCAAAGGGCAAGGATAGATATAGCTGCTGGATAAAGATGCAAGGCTATAACAGCTAGTTGACCTTTTCTTCGTTAAGTTGGCTTGATGTTTCTAAAATAATTAAGGTATAAAGAGCTATGTCGTATGCTATCTTTAATGCCCCGCCTACGACAAAACTCGATAACGGAGGAGTGTAAGATCCCCCCCAGTGTGGACACGGTTGGATTCTATCGTGAGTGGACCACCCCCTTGCCCGACTGGCGCAGAACAGTGAAATGGAAGTAGGTGTCCTTGAGGTCGAGGGCGATTGAGGTCATCGTCTTGGTGGTACCACTGCCGATCTCTGCGAGGTCGAACTCGATCCCATTCGGGAGGTTGATGCGGACGCGATGCTCAGCCCCCGTCGCGGGACTTCGGATCGGTCGAGCGGTGGATTCAAGCACCTCAGGGATCATGATGCGAGCCTTTCGGCGCTCGATATC
>DATCWI010000075.1:0-2727 GCA_036566425.1 Nitrososphaera sp. | reverse complement strand
TGTGACTATTCGGAGCCTACCTAAGCTCGCTAGAGGCCCCATTGCTCAATAATTGAGCAGAAGCATATATTATGATGAGCAAAATCCCTACTCACCCTTTTGGGCTTTCGGGTGCTGCAGTCGTTGTGTCCGGTTGGCTTTGACTAAATCACAGACCGCACCACTGTGCAGCTTCTCGTGTGAGTACATGGCGAATTATCGAATAAGTTACTTTCCGCCATAGAAACCTGACAACATTGCCTATCTACATAGAGAATAGAGTCACAAGATATATTATTTTGCCATGAAACAGAGAGAGGGAGAAAAAGAGATTGCAAAGCATATACTTTACTATTGCAGGATGGAGAGAGTTTACTAACAATGTTTCAATCAAATCCAATTTTAGAACCATTATTGGCACGCAGACCGTTGACCTGTGAACTCTATATCCAGTAGTAATGCTTATGACCAATCTCTGTCTAAATTTGATGTAAGGCCCAATCAGCGTCTGTTTCTTTCTATTTGCTGCACTAGTAACTTTGAATCAGCCTCACCTTTCTGGAGTCTCCTCTGGATGTTCTTTGTTACTACCTCCTCATAGTATTCTTTGTGAATTGGAAATGAGATATCCACTTTTCTAACCCCTAGATACGATTCCAAAGCCTTTACGACCGAATCCAGAACAAAAACATCCTTGGTACAACAAAGCCAGTATATCATGTTTTGACTATGCCACGGAGAGTATAGAAAAAATGCGTCCTTGACAAAGCCGCTCTCCGGTATCGCGACATAAGCCGCCTTTTCAATATGTGCCGAGACAACAGAAACAATGTAACCGCGCATAGCTACGGGATTTACTTCCGTGGAAAATTCCAAGATGCGGTTTTCAATCATCTTGTCAAGCCTTCTAGCAACTGTCTTGGATGACATCGAAATCTTTCTGGAAATATCAGATATTTCCATTCGGGGGTTGGCAAGCAGGCACCGGATTATTCTTAAATCCGTGTATGTTGGCTGTTCACTGACACTTGGAAATGAAATTACTTGCTTCTCTACGAAAGCTTGGCCTAGCACATCGACCAACAGATCAAATTTCTCTTCAGCCTCTTCCTTGATGGCCAAAAGGAATGCCAAAGGATTTCCGAGGGATTCTGCTCTGTAGAGGATGTCCCCTAACAAACCAAGGCTCTGTTGGATATGCTTTTCATCACGTTTACTTTTCTTCACATACACTAGCCAAAACTTGCTGTAACCCAACACAGATGGATTCACCCTAGCAATGAAATTTCCAAAGATGCCGCCTGACTGCATTTTCTTGACCCTGGCCTTTACGCTCTTGGCAGTCAAGCCTATTTCCTTTCCTAGAGTGTTGTAAGACACTCTGGAATTTCTTGTCAAGACATTGAGTATCTTCATGTCGAGCTCATCCAATGTTGTCCCGTCCAATGCTATTGACTATAAGATATGGACATATATAAGGTTGCAATGCCCATTCTCTGGCGTAATGCTACCGTCAAGGATAAGAATCGGCCAATGATACAATTAGGCATGTCAAAAAATTCGACAGGAAAAAAATCGCTGTGGTAACCGGAAGCTCAAGCGGAATGGGATTCGAAACATCACTCTTGTTGGCAAAGTACGGATTTCATACGTACGCAACAGTAAGGAATCCGAGCAGGGCCAAAGCGCTGAAGGATATTTCTGACAAAGGTGAACTGCCAATTCAAGTTGTCCAGCTGGACGTGGACAGTGACAAATCAGTGAAGGATGCCATCGATAGGATTTACAAGGAAAGTGGAAGAATTGACGTGCTGGTCAACAATGCTGGTTATTCATTGCTCGGAGCATTGGAGGATCTATCAATGGATCAAATGAAGGCCCAGTTTGAGACTAATTTGTTTGGCCCCATAAGAGTGATGAAGTCGGTGCTTCCTGTTATGAGAAAACAGCAAGAAGGTGGAACAATAGTGAATGTTAGTTCAATGTCTGGCAGATTAGGATTTCCGTTTCTATCAGCGTATGCTGCGTCCAAGTTCGCGATTGAAGGCTTGACTGAATCTCTTGTCTATGAAACCCAGCCCTTTGGTATTAAACTGGTGCTCATAGAGCCCGGCATAACGAAGACCAACTTTGCTGAAAATGGCAGATCTCCCGACACGACTGTAGATGCCAGTTCACCTTACACATCGTTATCGCAGAAAATATTGAAAAGTGCAAGTACCTTGATGGAGACTGCTACGCCGCCAGAAGAAGTAGCGAAGGTGATCTTGAAGGCTGTAACAACTGATAATCCTGATCTTAGATACAGAACAGGCAATGACGCGGAACAGATGGTTGAGGCCAGGAGTGCAATGTCAGACAGGGAATGGCAACAACTTATCAGTCAACAATATCTTGCCTAATGGGATCGCCTTGACTAGGAGTTAAACAGACAAAAGTACTCCCTTTCACCTCTTTTTTTATGATTCTTAGCCACAAATGCATTTTGTCTAATGGTTTTTCCATTCCAAAACATCTTGTTTGAAAAGTAACTTTTGATCAAAAAGAAGCCATATCCCTCTCAAAGCAAACCCAGAAATTGAGTCAAATTTGGTTCACAAACCCCTGGGGGCACTATTTTAGAAGTGCTTAATGCGGGTTTCACAAGATAAGAGCAGACAAAACGAGATATATGAGTCACGAGAAGAGAAGAAGAAGGAGAAAATAACAGTACAACAACGGGAGCCCAACAATAGTGAATTCCTATGC
>DATCWI010000002.1:0-17652 GCA_036566425.1 Nitrososphaera sp. | reverse complement strand
ACAGCGTATATGGAAATGATTTTTGTATGATGCTCAAAGAGTAACATCATAAAGCAATTGATACTGGACTAACTGCTATTCATTATATAAAACCTTGGAGGGAATTTGAGGATTCCCAAAGTCATTTGAATAGGCTGAATATAATTTTATTTCTTGTCCATGCTTTATTCTGTATTTGTTAGAAATAAGTTTGATTACGGTGCGATACTCATCTTTTAATAATATTAATTCTTCAGCTAGTTTTTCTGCTATGAGTATGTGACCATTATCGCCTGCATCCATTACTCTTCTAGCAAGTATAATGTCTGGTCCCCATATGTTTTGTACATTATTTAGATCGCTGACTGTAAACACAGGCCCTGATCCTAGACCAATTCGTACTCCTAATGAATCTGAGGCATTCTTCAGTTGATTATACGCACGTATCTTGTGGTGAAGTTGAATGCTAAGTTGGAATGGAAGTTCTGAGCTTGTAAGGAATCCAATTGCCATCCCATCACCTGACGGCAAAATGATCCTCTTGCCTACCTATGTCTTTCTAAAAGATTCACAAGAATGAATGAGCTCATTTAAGGTCGGAATTTTTTGAACCTGATTTTTCACAGAGAGTGTTGGATCTGAAAGACCAACTATATCAACAAAGAAAAAGCTTGCATGAAATGCTTCTGAGTGCAATCCTGTATCTGATAACTTTGAACCGTATGCATTTTCGAGTCTGTAGTATATGTCCATACACTCTTTGCTATCAAACATAAAGTCTGATTTAATCAAAGGGGTGCCTATTATTGGCTTAGCGCAAAGTGCGCATGTAATTTCAGCTGAAGTTCTAAGAGATGAGTTCTGTGTACTTCTGAAAATAATAGTCCCGTTGCTAGAGATCGTGAAACCTGTCCATTTAGCGTCATAATAAACTCCTTTTAGATGGCGGACTCTGATGTTTCTGATTGTCATATCGCTAGAATCCTCTTTTAACCTCATCTCGATAATGCCATCCACGATGGAACTGAGATTGCTAACCATTCTTTGATCCGCCGACGACGTAGTTAGTGTTAGAATTGCAATTACATTCAAACTTCTTAAGGTACGTCTCAGGTCCATTACAAATTCTATCAATGTCCTTTCTCCAAGCAGTAGTTGTGTGTGCGTCATTGAATCTATAACTAATCTTACTAGTTTGCTAGTACTGCCGACGACATCATCGTCATCCTCATACCCTATCTTCTGTTTTGAAGATGCCGTCTCTGTCTCACCTGTCGGCCTACTCTTTTCTTCAAGGCTACATTCTGGAGCCGAAAGTATTGCAGTCGCTAGCTTTTTACCAGAAATTTCTCTCTCATTATTCTGCGGTAACGAGATATCCTCACATGGATTAATAAATTCCATTTGGTCAAGAATATTCTTATTTTCTACGTTAGAAAAGAGGGCATTAAATTGCGTCTTGCTCAAGTTCGTACTTACTTATGAATATGCATCTGTCTCCTTTGAGCAATCCTTCTAACAGAAACTGTCTGCAGTACATTGTTTTGCCTACACCTAAATGACCGGACAGGAGCAAGATCTTTGGGCCTATGCTTTGAAAGGGCAGAGAAATTCCTGGTATCAAGAGAATGCTGCTGTTGCTATAATTCTGAGCACGATTTAAATCATTGCCAGCAGTCGACCACTATCAATAACCTATCGGGCTCTAGACTTCTATCTGTCTTGTCATGGCAAGCTGTTCAAGTTGCTTCGCAAAGGGATGATCTGGGTATTGCAACACAGTTAGAAATTCTTTTTTCTGGAACTGGATATCGCAATAGCAAGGAATAGCAGATATCAAATCCATCTTAGTTTGATCAGCAAGAAAAGTATTGGAGCCAAGTTCCTTCTCAAATGTTTGTATTTCTATGGAGGTCCCCACCTCAGCTGCCACGCTGTTATCCTTATTTGTAGAGTGGGAGCTATGAAGATAGGTCCTTGGAATACAATAACCAGAGACTAAGTTTAAAAGAAGAAATGATTTCGAACCAAACTTTGTAAATGACCCATAGATATCGTTCGCCATTTTTATAGTGCCTTCAATATCAAGATCTCCAAACTTGAGCGTAAGGAATAGTACATCTGCAACTGCTAGAGAGTTGATGGACCAATACCTTATACCTGGGCTTGTATCTAGGATAACATAATCCGATTCATACTCTGAAATCAAATCTTCTCGTAATTGAACAAATCTTCTAAGAAGCTGTATATTGGCATTGGCAGTCTTAATACTCCCTTCTAATCTGTATATCTCTTCCTTTTGTGGGTTTGAAAAACCAACCAATAACCTTCCTATTTTCCTAGTTCTATTGGCTGCGGATTTGGTCAGAGTAGAGGTCATGTCGACCATTATTTCATTAAGATCAGAATTTTCAAACAACAGATCGTTTATCCACTTATTTGGAGAATAATCAAAATACGCATGAAGGCTGGGAGCATAAACGTCAAGATCAAGCAATGATACACTATATCCTTTAAGCGATAGCATGGCGGCTAGATTGCATGCTATTGTTGTTTTGCCAGTGCCGCCCTTGTATGAGTGGAAGGCAATGCATCGGGGCATATCTTATGGGTATAACTCTTTAGACAGACCTATTTAGGAATTGTCTTTACTAGCCTTATCTAAACAGAGGATAATGAACTAAGCGTCTCCCTATTGTGCTTGTCTGACATAACATGTGCACTGAGATCTAGCGAAACGGTATTAGCTAATCCGAAAAAGAAGGTTGTTACCTGTTCTTCTCCACTTGCTGCCTTAGTAACTAGAGCAGCAGCAGCAGCAGCAGCAAAATTTATTCTTTGGATACTGCATAACCTGAGATTTTCTGTATAACGGGTAGTATATATGCTTGAGATCAGGGCATAAGCAACATCAAATACGTTTTCTAAATAGGCATACTAAGAGCAACCAGATAGTAAAAAGCGCATGGTTTTTAGATATCTGTTATTACTATTATTACTATTACTATTTTAACAGTCTCATGATTGCCGACTTGGCTCTATGTACGCCGGGTATGGTAAAATTCTTGGCTATTATCACAGGGCAGTTGAACTGATCCAGCAGAGCCAAAAAGTCAGGGTTTTGGAACACTGAATAACCGCCTACTGTGGCACCCATTATGACAATGTCTGGCTGGAACATGCTGACGGCTGCAAGCATAGTATCGGCAGCAGCTGGGCTTCCTTCAGGCAGCTTCACCTCCTTTAGGTTGACACCTAGCATGCTCAAGTAGTCCTGCTGCATTGCAACACTGCTGCTCTTGTGATTGTGACCACCACCACCGCCTCCCCTGACAAGTGAGATCAGTCCTACTTTGAACATACCAGAATGCTCTATCCAGCTGGTGGCTTTTAGAAGGACATCTGAGTGGTCGCCCCCGTCATAGATTGTCACCATGTTCCTTTTCTCTCCATCTGCAATTGCTTGCGCCTTTCTCACAATTTCAAAGTCCTCCTGCTTTGGCTCTAGTTCAAGTGTATCATTCTCTGCCTTTATTGCAAGCACCTTGCAGGTCATCAGAGTTGAAAGTTTCCTGTCGTGGCGAAGTGCTTCAAAATCGGTGACAAGAAGGTCGATCCTCTGCTCCTCAATTGTTGCAAGGATTGCTTCAGTTGAGTCATGTGAAACCCTCACAAGGTAGTGGCTTGGAGTATTTTCCCTGTCCAATATTTTTTCCAGAGGCTCAAAAGATCGCTTTGCAGAGTCAGCAAATGCTACGCCGGCAGAAAGCGGCGTCTGATCAGGCACAGTTATGACGCGAAGTATGTTTACCTCGCCTTCTGTCTCTTTGGCTACTCTTATTGCATATTTCAAGAGCCTGTCAGGGTCTTCCGGTGTATATGGAAGAAGGATGCGGAAGTCCTGCCTGCTTAGGTCTCCTTCAGAGGTCACTATGGGAGCATAGTGTTGTATCTCCTGCTTGAAGGTGTACATTCTATAAAGAACAAAGCCTACCAATATCCATAGAATAGCTATGCCCCAACTGAGCGGTTGGGTAACAAGAAGATAGAGGGCAAGTCCCAATGTCAGAAAAATGCCTGCAATGGGTATTACGGGGAAGAACGGCGTCTTAAAGCCATACGATAGCTTGTTTCCATATATTCGCCGTATTGTGATAGCTGCTATGTTTACCTGAATGAAAAGAAGAAGAAAAATTACACCTGCAGCCACTGCAATATTCGCCAATGGCAGCGCGTATGCCATAATGGCCATAATCATCCCTGATATTACAATAGCAATATGGGGTGTTCTATTTACTGGATGGATGGAACTGAGCTTATGAGGAAGGTTGTAGTGCCTGCCCATTGCAAATGCCACCCTAGCCGAAGAATAGGTGGTAGCATTCAGTGCAGCCAAAGTTGAGACCATTCCGCCACCAAGCACTATTAAGGTACCATACGGCAGGAATGTCTCGGCAGCCTTCATGATGCCAAGCTCCCCGCCTTCACCAATGAATCTCCATGCGGAAATCCCTCCTTCAGATGATATTGCACCTATAGATACAAAAGCCATTAGGCAATAGAGAGTGACCACTATTGCAAGAGAGATGAATATCGCTCTTGGTATGTTACGCTTTGGGTTTTTAACTTCCTCTCCTGTCTGGACGATGATCTCATAACCTTCAAAAGCTATGAAAGTGAGGCCCATAGCTGCAATCAGACCAGCTATTCCTGTTGGCAGAAAGTCCGCAAAGTTGGCCATAGGATTGGGATTGTTATACATTGTCCAAAAGCCTGCGATTATTATACAAAGAATGGTGCCAAGCTGTACAATGGTGACAATAGAGCCGGTCTTGCCTGTTTCAGAAGCTCCTTTGATGTTTATGTAGGTGAATGCTGCAATAGAGGCTATCGCTATTAGCTTATCAAATGGGATGACTCCAAACAACGGCTGATCCGATAATATGCCAGCCACATTTGGACCAAGGAGCTGGTGCAAAAATGCCCCAAAGGCTACTGCGTAGAGGCTTCCTGCTATGATATGAGCAAACCATGCCATCCATCCACTAATAAACGCGTTTGGTCGAGGGAGCCCTTCTCTTATCCACAAATATCCTCCCCCCGCTTCCGGCATTGCCGAGCCGAGCTCCGCGTATGCCATCGCCGTAAATAGTGTAATAATGGCATTGATAATGAATGCAAAAATGACTGCGCTGCCTGCCAAACCAATTGCTGGACCTGTCAGCACAAAGATTGCACCGCCAATCATGCCTGCTATCCCAACCATTATGATATCCATAAGGCTCAGAGTGCGTACAAGCTGATGTTGGTGGTGCTGATGATGCTCTCCGCGCGGGCCACGAGATTCTGGGCCTGTAGAGACCGACAAACTTATCAGTGAAACATCCTGATAGGAAAATAAACCTTTAGCATTGACTCTCTCATGAGCGTATGGCTCGAGAAAAAACTATTTGGAGCAAAGATGCATACAATATTACTAAGAAAATACACATGCCTAATGCGCTCAAGGTTAGGATGGTGAAGGGCCCCGCCAGGGTATTTGTAAAAGGGGCCTGCCATGTTCTTGGAAGGAACGTGTCTGGGCAGACGGTGAGGGTTAGGGCTGGCAAGGCACTTCCATTTGAACCAGCAGGCATATGCAGACTACAAGCTCGGCTCGGACGAGGCGGTAGGCTATGGTGGGCAGACCCCCGAGAAGCAGGCACCTCTATGTGGCGTAGTCTTGTTGACCAGGTGTTTGCGTTGACTGCTGTCAACAAAAAGAATACCGCTGCTACTACAGTCGTGCTCGTAGGTGATACTGATACTGGCAAGTCAACACTTGCAATATATCTCGCAAACATGGCAATCTGGAGAGGCCTTGCTCCAAGTGTCATAGACGGAGACATTGGTCAGGGCGATCTCGCGCCACCTACTGCCATCGGTGCTGCCGTCCTCTCAAAGCAGGTAGTTGATTTACGTGATGTTGATGTTAATAATACCAACTTGTTTGAATTTATTGGGAGCGTGTCTCCCGCAGGGTTTGAGAATTTAATTGCAAAAAAATTGAGGTTTATGCTTGATAGAACACGCTCGCTTGCCGATATCTGCATTGTAAATACAGATGGTTACATCAGAAATGGTGGGGTCCAGTACAAAGAAATGATCGCAGAAGAGTTGCAACCAGATGCAGTAATATGCTTGGGTGTTGATGTGAACAATGATGATGGACTGTTTGATGGAGAGGAGCATATGGTCGGCTCTTGGCAAATTCTTCGCGCTAGGTCAAGCAGTCAGACATACAAGTCAAGACTTGAGCGTTTGAACCGCAGGCTGGATCAGTTCCTGCGGTATGTTGGCAATGGAGCATCTGTTGCGAATCTATCACAGGTTAAATTCAATTACATGAATAAGCTATTTTCGCCATCTGAGCTGATCCATCCACCCATAAAGCAACTAGAGCAGGAAAATATGAAGGGAATGTTCGTTGGTCTTGGTTCAAACAAAATCGTAACGGGATTTGGTTTTATCAAAAATATTAATGCAGGCAATAACGGTGGCAACATACATATTCAGACAAACATCAGTTCTTTTGATACTATCTACTTAAGCAATATCAGATTGAGCAGCGACAGAATAACGGAAATATGGATCACTTGAAACACTATAAGGCAGGGTCTTTTAGCCCGAGTTCATTGAATGCCTCAAGTCTTTGTCTGCATGAATAGCAGGCACCACAGTGAGCAGTCCCTTCTCTGTGGCAACTCCACGTTAATTCTATTGGTGCTTTGAGCCTCATAGCAAGCTTGATTATCTGTTTTCTATTCATCTTTGCTAGTGGAAGCACTACTTGATATGCTTGGTTATCTTTACACAACAAGCAGCCTTCTTTGAAAAGTATGTTCATTTTATCTATGAAACTTTTTGAAGCATCTTTGAAGAATTTCGTGTCATGTATGTTGTGACCTCCAATAATCCATTTGACACCGAGATATTCTGCAAAGTGGGCACTTATAGAATAGAATATCATGTTCCTAGCGGGTACATAGGATGACCAGTAGGAATTAGAATGAAGGTCCTTGGATTGGCTGGCATAATAATAGGAGAAGTCGCTTGCCTCTTTTACAAAAGGCAGATCAATTTCAATTAGGTTGCTTACTTCTGCAGCCCTGACAAGTCGGATGCTCGCGCGTTTTTCCTGTGCAAGCCTGCCAAAGTAATTGAAAGTAATAGCAATTACTTCTGGATAAGAATTCTTTGCCCAGTAAAGACAGGTGGCAGAATCGAGTCCGCCTGATAGCATTACAAGAGCCTTATTGCTCTGCATCCTAAACTACTACTTCTTGTTGTCTTCTTTATTTACACCTGCAATTATGTGAGCCCCTTTGTTTATGCCTTCATAAATATACACTCCTAGGGCTTCAATGTTGTGGGGCATTTTAGGTGCAAGCAGTTTAATTATTTCAGAGGAGAGCTTCTCTACAGTTGCTTCCCCCGATAGCATATAAGTAGTTGACTTTGGTAACTGAAGGCTAAAGTATCCCTTTGGTCCTTCAAATGCTACATAATAGTGCAGATCGTCTTCTCTTTGCAAGTATTTTTTGTTGATGAAGAATTTGTGGTCTATTGCATTGAGGGTCTCTTTTATTATCCTCTTTGCATCTCCAAAATCAAACACCATGTTATTCTTCATGGTACCGATTATTTCCACCATCACAGTAGATGTGTGGCCATGCAGCACAGAGCATTTTTCGACTAGAGGAAGGATGTGTGCATAGTCAAATGCAAGCGCTGGGTCTTCAATAAATATTGAGCCAGTTTGCAAATGATCGCCGCTATTGAAAAAGAAGAGAGAGTCTATTTCAGTTATCCTACTGACATATTTTGAATTGCCAACGGCAATTATATCAAGTGTTGGGAGCTTCTCGCGAATAGTTTTAAACTTGGTAGTATCTACTTCTGAATCTATAACTTCGATGTATTTGTTGCCTTGTGTTTTGAAATCGACTTTCACATACTTGCCATTTGGCATTTTGACGTCGACATCATACTCATAACCCTCATTAAGAAATGACAAGATTTTTGCAACAGATAATTCTGATCTGCTCCGGAGCAAATTGCCCCCGTCTATATACTTACGATCGCTGTTGAGAACGATGCTCTCTTTTGTCATTATTTTCTTTCCTGGTGACCACAGTTCAGTTTGACTATATATAAATCGTTTTTCAATTTGGATCTGCATTTATGTGGGTATCAAGAGTATCTAGAGTCCATTGATTGCGCTAAAACAAGCCCTTTACGACGCGGTATTTGAAAATACTTTAGGAATCTCTAGAGTAGCAGTCGCTTTCTCCGGTGGAGTGGACAGCTCTCTTCTTGCAAAATTGTGCCATCATCTGAGGAAGCAAGTTACGCTTCTAACTATAGGTTTTCCCGGCTCTCCTGATATCGGCTTCTCAAAAGCTATGGCATCAATAATGGGCATGAATCATAAGGTACTCGAGATAAATTATTGCGACTTTCAAGAAAAACTGCAGCATATACGGCGAATAATAAACTGTTCAAATACTTCTCACATCGAAAACTGTGCAGCCTATTATTACGTATCTGATCTTGCAAAGCAAAATGACCTAGACATAGTCTTAAGTGCCAACGGATGTGATGAGCTATTCTGTGGTTATGACAAATATCGTAAAGTTTACTGTGCTGGGGAAGCACAGATAATGAGGTTAATGGAAGGGAGCCTCGTCAATGAATTTGCGCTCATAGGGGAAATCAATATTGTGACAACTAGATTAGGGATACAAGTCAAACAGCCTTTTTTGGCTCCTAAATTCATCGATTTTGCCAAGGGTGTTCCTATCGATCAAAAGATCGAAGGATCGGATGATATGATAAGGAAGCACATTCTACGAAGGGCGGCCCTTGAAGTAGGCGTACCAAAAGAGGCAGCAATGAAGCCCAAGAAAGCACTTCAATACGGATCATCTATCCACAAATATTTCAAGAGAGTAAACAGAACAAAAAATACTATAGCAAAGAAAGATAGTTTTTAGATATTGTCAAACCAAAACGTTATCTCCTAAATCGTGTAAAAAATGAAACCTTCATTGTGTGCCTGGTTTAATCAGAATCTAAAGGGTCAATTATGCATGAAATGCGGCTTTCGTCTATAGATCTATCCAGGACTCATTGTCCTTAAATGAGCGTCAGTAGAGCCTGTCTTTACAAGGATCCCTCTTATCTCTTCATTGTCAAGGAGTGTCTCAATGAGCTTCTGCTGCTCTTCCTTTGGAACTTCATTGGATGTCTCCAGTGAGTCAATAGCCTTAAGCTTCCAATAGTTGGTAAGTCCATTTTCTACTGTAAGCGTAGATTCATAAACAATCCTGCCGAAAGCTGTGAGAACATACTTGCCGTTCTTTCGCCTCAAAAGGCCAGCCCTTGTCATCCTTGAAAGCCTTGAGTAATATTGCTTACGGGTAAGCTTTATCTTACCCTTTAGGTTCCTACTGTCAACATTTTCTACTGCAACAATTGTAAATAACTTTAGTGACTTATCATCTGCAATGCTTTTAAAGATCGATGCTGTACTATATTGCGATTTCGTCATACCACGAGAGATATTGGTGGGTTGATGAAGTTATTATAGCTTTATGGTCTAATCAGCGAATTTTTATACGAAGAATCCCCATATTTGGGGACTACTATCACTAGTATTAGTGAATATATAACATAACACAAAGTTCAATGTGAATTCGCAAGCTCTAATTATAAAGGAAATAATGTTGCAAGCATAAGACCCAATTGCAGTACCATAAGAAGTGGAAACCATTTCTTGTATTGATTACGCATCAGTTCCATATTTGCAAATACTTTTCGTATGATGGTCATTCTAATTAGTGCAAGCGATATTATCAATGTTACCGCAATAGGATACATTATGCTCATAGTATCATGCTCCAGAAATGTCGCGTAAAGCATCCATGAAATTATTGGCATGAACGACAATAGAACAATCAGTAATTCCATAGTATTTTTGGCACCTAATACAATTGGAATTGTCCGTCTGCCTGCTTGCTTGTCTCCTTTAGTATCTCCCAAATCATTGATTATTGAGCAGACAAATATCATGATACCAGACATTACTATAGTGTGAAATGGTATAATTGGATTATTGATTGCAATATCTATGCCATAGTTCGACGTGATCCCAAGCATCGCACACATAACATAAAATGACGCAATAGCAATATTTTTGAGCACAAACCGGTTCATAAGTGCGATTCTAGTCGTAGAATACAGTATCCCAAGGATTATCATTAGCAGCACAAGTACTATACTGGCTAGATGGAGTGTAGCAATAGACATCCCGACAGCTGCTCCATTTGTCAGTATAATGAAACTCCAAGTCTGTTTTCTTGAAACCCATCCCGAAGGTATAGGCCTGTTCTTGGAATTAGCTCTATCAAGGTCCACATCAACAAGGTCATTTAGAATGTACATGCCGACTGCAATCATTGATGTGATGAAAGGCAGCATTATAGTTCTTTGAATCAGTAGCTGAATTTGTGTTTCTGAACCCATTACACTTAGAATGCCGGGGATGCAAAGTAAACCTGCTATGGTTGAAACAGAGTAAAGCAATCCGTGTCTTTTTCTGGAGTTAAAAAGTATTATCTGGGAGCGGAAAAACGATACTTGAGTGCGCTCCTTCCGATCTTGTTTTATGTCGCGGCGTGAATTATTGAGTAACAACGTTATAGTTCAGGAAATAACATCCATCCGTTTTAAAATTGAGGTTCCCGATAAGGGTGAAAAAAATGCACCATTCCCCAATGTAAATCATTTACCTTTAACCAGAAAATATAATGCTGGATCTTTTCCTGGGAACTGACAACGGTTATATACTACTTGTGGCTACTCTAGCCGAACTCGATGGGAGAGCAGGTAGCCAGCTTAGAGCAAGTTTTTAGTCTTCTTGGAGATAGGCATTCATTAAAAATAATAAAGTTGGCATATTATGGCTTCAGGGGAACTTCAATCAGCTATAGAAACGATATTAGCAAGAAGCAATTTTATGTACGGCTTAAACGCCTGCGCGAACTTGGACTTATAGAAAAAAGCCAATCAGTTTACAGAACAACCACTTTTGGCTCTCTTATCTATAATGGACATATCAAGACGCTTGAGGATATTCTGGCTAATTATTGGAACCTTAAGGCAGTCGATGTTCTGAAGTCAAGGCGAGATTTTCCGTTAGATCAGAAGGAAAAGGTAATTGAGGAAATAATAGAAAGTACTTCGTTGAAGGGTATTGTAAATGGCACACATCTTTCGGGATTTTCAGTAATCAAAGATTATAACAAGCTAGTTCTCGAAGTGACAAGACTATTGGAAACTGCCCAGAAAGAAGTCTTTCTAGCCACACGCTATCATGATCCCCATTTCTCGAAACTGTTGTTTCATAAGGTAGCCAATGAGGGTCTTGTGGTGCATATGCTGGATAGTTTACCGGACCAAATAAGCGTCGAAAGTAGACTTAATGCAATATTGAGAGTTCCGCCTAACAGAGAAACCTTTGAAATGGTGAACAGGATAATCAAGTCCGGGCGACTTGATCTGAGGAAAGCAAAGTTGTCTGCAAGCTTCATGGTCGTCGATGATATGGCAGTCTGCTATGAGACTACGGACTATGCTAGTCCTGAACAATTCACACTAGCTATTTCTCATTATGATGACCAGTATCTCGCCAAGCGTTTAATATCATATTATCGTACATTAGCGGATAAAGCCAAAGTTCCACAGATTTATGAAAGTATTCAAAAGAGATAAGAGATTGCCTTGTCCGGCGATCTATCGACGCTATATGGATCCCAAGATGTATTTTGTCTTCTACTATCACAGGTGAAACCTTGAGATTGAACTTCTACAATACTCCAAGCGGCAGGATAAATGCCTTAGAATTTAGATCCGAGAAACCTACTAGTGACACCTTACTATGTATACATGGGTTTTGCTGCGATGCGAGAGTTTTTACATACGCGGGAAACAAACTATCTAGTGTGGGTTATAATGTAGTCAACATCGATCTGCCTGGGCATGGTATGTCTGATGGTAAAAAAGGCGACTTAAATTTTGAAACCTGCATCAGATCTATTCATCAGATAATTACCCAACTGAAAAAGACCTCGCAAAGGGTATTCATACTCAGTCACAGCATGGGCTGCGTCTTTGCTCTGTGGTATGCACATGTGTTCAAGGCTTCAATTGACGGGTTAATTTTGCTATCTCCATTCCTCAGGGTCCCCCATATGAAAAAGCGGTTTGATGCAGAACCCAATTCTTTGGAGCTTCTCCTCATGTTTTTTGCAAGGATTTTTACTCCGAATAAATGCTTTAACGTAATAGAAACATTCCCAAAATACGTAAAGGCTGGCGGCGACGAATTTTCGCGGATGATGAAAGATCCATTGATAAACTTCATGTATTCCTATAGGTTCCTCGTAGACGTACTTGCAATAAAAAGCAGTAAGGTATCTAAACTATCTGATGTAGGGGATATACCAGTACTCGTTTTACATGGAAGAAAGGATAGACTAATGTATCCCCAAGTATCTGAACATTTTTTCAAGTTACTTCGCACCAACGTGAAGGGAATCAAGATATTTGACTGTGACCATTGGTTCTATGATGCAATCTTTTATGATCAGTCTTTGTTAAGACATAGCGAGGAATCAAGATTGCAAGTAATATCAACAATATCAGATTGGCTAAAGACTCATACTACTCTGCAAACGGACAACCGGTAACAATTGTTTGATATTATTTTCTGTGCTTTCAACTAGACCGCTGTCCTGATTATTGCGGAGCAGGCGGAACATGTTTCTATTCTCTATTTCTTCCAACTACACTAAAAAACCTAGAGTATGCCACAAAACTTCCTTTATCGTTTGCGAGTCTCTTCAAACCTTCGTACATCCTTGCATATTCTTGCTCGCTTTGCAGGCTCTGCTCTAAAATTTCGGGTTTGATGCTTTCTGCCAGCTGCCAACCAAGGGAACTATATGGCCCTTGGCCCATTAGGATACAAGGTGAGTAGCAATCCACATTTGCATAGAAGGATTCATCAATTAATAGCTTGTACAGTTTTCTGCCGACCAAAGGGTCGCCTCCTCGCTTCTTTAGTAGAGCAACATATACTTTTCTGAGCGTGTTGAAAACCTTATTTTCTGGATAGCACAACCATGAGCCGGGTGCATGATCCAGATCCTGGATCATTACTATCCCTTGGTTTTTTGTCATCCGCTTCATAGAGCGCAATGCCTCTCGTCTGTCAGTCAAGTGATGAAATGTGAATCTGGAATACACAATATCAAACCTCCTTTTCAAATCTAGTTGACTTTTAGAGATATCATCATACAAGAACTCAATATTCTGTGTCGAGGCGATGCTGCGGTTGCAATATGATAAATATCTATTATCCTTGTCAATACCAACGACACACCCGGTCTTGCCTACCATTTTGGCCATTAACCTGGTTACAGACCCAGAGCCGCATCCTATATCGATGCAATTCATGCCCTTCTTCAGACCTGCATTTAAAAGAGCCTGTTTTGTTAGCGCCTCAAATAAGTTAGCCTGAGTTTCAAGCCTTGCTATTTCGCTATCCTTGTTACCTAAAATATATCCTTCTGGCACAATCCCTACCTCTGGAACTATTTGGCCAAGAAAGCTTGGCAATTCATTATCAGAGTAGTTATTCCTCTCCCCTTTTAATTATTTTCAGACCTTTGTCGTAATAGGGAGAGATCATCTATATTATACTAGCAATCAATACTATATCTTTATAAAGGAGCAAATAGCCGAAAGGCGGCTAAATAGGTTGTAAATATTGTGCATAGATGCAATAATGACCTTGGCTTTGATTCTGGTTGTCCCTATAGGATACTCTAATAGATTGATGCCTCACCCTAGCTGGTTGCAAGTTGAGTTAGTCTTCATAAATCAATGTATGGAGTTGAGAGAACTTACATATCCCTTTGCATTAATTCAATAGAAATGGTCTACCATTATCAAGCAGAATTTTCTATTTTGTAAATAAGAGCTTACATTCAAAGGAAAAGGGCACTATCACAGAAAATGTAATCAAAATGATTATGCCAGCCCTTATAGCGACACTGGAAGCCTACATATTGTCGCTTTGGTATGACTTTGTCGTAGATTCGCCGCTTGCAGTGCCAAGAATTTTACAGTTAACTCTGCAGTACATGACGCTTAGCTATGTCCAGGTTTTTCAGCTTATCTTTGTCAAATCGTTCTAATTTCCAAGGCCGCTCCTCAGATGGCAAATAGCTATAAGCTATGACCTTCGACTAAATTACTTTCTGTTTAGTGGCGGAAGCTTCACTGGATTACTACATCTTACGACTTCCTTAATGATGCCCAACAGCAGTTATACTCTCGTAGTGGCAATAATAGCATCAAGTTCCACATATCAGATGATCAAAAATGCCTTGAGAATCATTTTCCTCATTATAAGAAAGATGGTATCGAGTTCTAGCATAAGAATTTTTCCTATCGTGCGCTACTGCTGACTTGCCGTTAAAAGGCAATTCTTGAGCTAATAAAGCAAGTAGATGCTAATTGTCAATTTGTTCATAGAATTAGCGATATTCATTGCCTTCAAATTCATCCGCTGACAATATATATCTTAGAAAAAATAGACTTAGTTTATTGAGCTCCTATGTATGAAAGGCTCAAGCCGTGTTTCCTCGTAGCTAGCTCTTTTTATATTGCAAATCACAAGAAGCGAACACAAACCGACACTTTGATGCTTTATATGTAGAACCTGTTGTCATCACAGATAAAAAGTCATATGAGAAATTACTTCTTTTCAATACATGAAGAAATCCTAAAGATTAAAAGTGGCTTTATACGCTTTGAGCCTGTTTAAAGATAAATGGTAAATCAAAACCAATTGCTAGAATTGGTAAAAAAAGCACGAGAAGGAGCTCCCAGTCGCAACTTTACTCAGTCTGCAGAATTGACGCTTGTTCTCAAGGATATTGATGTAAAGAAAGGGTTTAGCCTCAATGAGGTGGTAACAATTCCTCATAATTCCAGCAAGAAGCCCAGCGTCTGCGTGATTGCAACAGGAGACATGGGCAGCAGGGCCCGCAGAGCGGGTGTGGATGCAGTAATGGATCCTGCAGAGCTTGATAGACTTGGCACTAATAGACGCGAAGCACGTAAGATCGTGAGAGGACATGACTTTTTCCTAGCTGACACTGCTCAGATGGCCACAATTGGTCGATCACTTGGACAGTTTTTGGGCCCAAAGGGCAAGATGCCAACACCGCTACCATATGGAGCACCCGTTGACTCAATTGCCGCACGTTTTAAGAATTCTGTCAGAGTAAGGTCAAAAAATCAGCTCAATGTCTCTGCCAAGATAGGTGATGAGAAAATGGATGATAAGCAGCTTGTAGAGAATGCAAGTGCAGTAATTGCAGCAATTGAGAAAAAGTTGCCGCAAGGTGACAAGAATATCAGAAATGCTATGGTCAAGTTCACTATGGGCAAGGCGTCGAAGTTGAGTGCCCTTAATACTAAGGAGAATAAAGAATAAACATGTCGCAGAAGATGGTGACGCCACCTCCCACGCGAAAGCACTACCCTAAGAAGAAGCGTCTCATGTATGACGAGCTCCAGCGGATTCCTGCAGAATATAATGTTATTGCATTATCAAAGATGTCGAAAGTACGTGCTGCGCAATTGATGATGATTCGAAAAAAGTTCCGAAATGACATCAAAATTAAAATAGTCAAGAACAAGGTCGCTATTAGAGCATTTGAAAAGGTCAAAGGTGTTGCAGGCATTGAAAACCTAAGCAAGCAGCTAGAAGACCAGTGCGCCCTGATATTCACAAATATCAATCCCTTCAAGCTCAACTTGATATTTGCACAAAACAAAGTCTTCCTTCCTGCCAAAGGCGGAGACATTGCCACAAAAGAAATTTTCGTTCCATCAGGCAATACTGGGATCACACCAGGCCCGGTTCTGTCAGAATTCAAGACAGCAAATGTCCCAACGAAGATAGATCAGGGAACTATATGGGTAAGCAAGGACACTTTAGTTGCAAAACCTGGAGATGTGATTTCGACCCCTCTTGCTTCTCTTTTGAGCAAACTAAATGTCAAGCCAATTGAAGCCGGGATTTCAGTTAACTTTGCCATTGCAGAAGGACTGCAATTCAAGGAGCAGGATCTTAAGCTCGACCTTGAAGGGTACAAGGAAGAACTTGCGAGGTCGTTTGCGCAGGCTCTTGCTTTGGCAACAGAAGCTGGCTACATGACACCAGAGACCGTCACACCACTCTTAATCAAGGCACACCAGGAGGCAATATCACTTGCAGCAGAAGCTGGGTATGTGACATCCGAGACTGCAGGTTTTGTGCTGCCAAGAGCTCAAATTCAGGCTCAGGCCATAGCTAACAAGGCAAAGGAAAGAGGCTATAACCCACAATAATTTTTTTATTACAATAGAAAATCAAAGAGGACATACAGAGAGAGAGAGAGAGAGAGAGTTGTGTGACCTTGGTCACAATGCGCTACTGAATGAGCAGATGGAAAGCATATCATCTTCTACGATGCCACACTGCTTTGCCATCTGTCAGGTATCTTTTGAAGGCTGCGACAGTTAGTAATATTATAATCATCATTTTTATCGTCATTCCCCTCTATCTACAGTCAAGTCCTCTGTTGCGATACAAGATCGCAAAAATATTGTAGCGCCAGAAAATTATAAGAAATACTTTTTTTCTTCCCTGTCTTAAAAAGAAATAGAAGAAGGAGGATGATCTTAATAGAAACTCAACCGAAGAGCGAAGAGAGACCTTCGAGGGCTTCTTCTTCCTTCTTTTCTTCCTCTTTGGGCGGAGCTTCTCCTCCACCTGCCGTTGCACCTGTTCCTCCTCCACCTGCTGCTGGGCCAGCGGCTGCTGGAACGGCAGCTCCTGCCCCAGCAACTGGCGCCGCCTTCAAGGCTTCATCAATTTGTACTTCGCTTAACGCCGCTACTAGAGCCTTCACCCTCACATCATCTGGGGTGACGCCTGCGGCCTGAATAACGTTCTTAACGCTATCCTCCGTAATATTCTGCTTTAATTTGTGTAGTAGTAAAGCGGCATATACGTATTCCATGAAGAATGCATCCACCCAGGACCATATTTGAACCTACCGCTCACCCGTTAAGATTTTGTTTGCCTTGATAATTAGATTATTGTTGCTAGAATGTAACCTCACCATCAAAAAAAGATATGCCATACCCTATCTATATCTGCGATTCTGTGGCAATTAGGAGTTAGTGAATAGACGTAGAAATGTTATAAAGTGGACCGGGTGGGATTTGAACCCACGACCACCTACGTATCCTCTACCGTATTCGGCATGCAAGGCAGGTATTCTACCGGACTAAACTACCGGCCCACACTGAATTAGCCAAGATTTTTTTGATAATTTAAGTGTTCAATAAGAATGAGTTTCAACCTTGTGCTGCCGCAGGTGTTTCCATGCGCCAAACTTTTTTGCACACTTCTCACAGGAATACTGCATACGGCGACTGCTGCTGTATGAGGAGTCCTCTTCTAGTATGTTGTAACGTACTAACCTCTTCGCTATCCTTACCAAACGG
>DATCWI010000087.1:0-6308 GCA_036566425.1 Nitrososphaera sp. | reverse complement strand
GCGGCGCAGTAACAGGCGCAAGCCATTTTGTATCTTTCTTTCTTCTGCAGTTGCCAGCGGTTTTTTTGCACTACTTCGAAAACATTTAACTTGACTCCTGACTATAATGTACTGTAACATAAAATCAAGGTGCTGGTAGCCGAAGAGGAGGATACTATATAGTCTACATGTACAGGGTTGTTCCCGAGCACAGAAATCACGAGGCTACGATCACAAAGGACGACGGCCAGACCTGTCTTGAAAAGTACCTAGGCACTCCGAACATGAAGAGCCGGCCCTCATAGCACATAGCCGTGCTTGACTACAGAATGCCCAGGCTCGACGGCATAGGAGTTGCAAAAAGGGTCATAGAGGCAAACAAATGGTTCGATAAACTTGAAAAAGTGAAGGTTATCTGCTGCAAAATAACTAAAGATGAACTCCAGAATCTTATAACGCCCATAATGCATGACTGTTATCAGCTTGGCCTGGTAAACCACGATACAGTATATCCTCCTTTGTACGCTTTTGCATCAACTTTTGGATTGGGCACTACCACATGAAGAAGGAGCAGTTTGACAGGGTGCAGAAAGAGATAGAGGAGGAGGAGGAGGAGGAGCTTGTAGCTATAGCTGCGGCGAAAGAACAGGGTACGAGAAGAACTCTACAGCGCGGGTGGTAGAGAAGGCAATAAAGCAGATCGAAGAACTTGGAGAACAGCTCGAGAGGGACTTTGAAGAAGATACTACACATCCATCATCATATTATCAACGGTCAAGGAAACAGCAGTAGTCAGCACCATCTAGAACAGTAGCAAACCTATCTCTGGAGGATATGATGCGTAAAAATGAGTGAGGAGAACAACGACAGCAATAACCAGCAGCAACAACCCATCATAAAAGATAACGACAGAGATAAAGAAGAGCTCATGGACAATTTGGATTGTTGCATTTACCATTCTTTGGCATTCCAAATCTGCATCTACGGCATGTTTCATAAGCTGTTATTGATGGCGATTTATCGTCGTTCATGCTAGATGCACCCCTAGTCACGCTTTGCACAAAGAACTGAGCTCAATAAAATGATAGATAGTTGCTATTGCGATTTCCCATGTTTGGAAGCGTGCCATTCCCTCTCATGATCCTCTCTTCCCCTTTCACTAGCAAACATCAGGCCGCAATAACGGCATTTCAGGCTAGGCTTTTGCCGACTTCTGTGATTATTATCATTCTCTCTTGAAGGTCTTTTTGTCTTTGTATTGCTGTCACATTTCTGTTCAAAGGACAATATCCCTTTGCCACCGCTATTATTGCCCTTCTGATGTCGTTTTAGGAATTGAGGTACTATTGAAGAAGAATGCCTAAATCCTGACTTCCAAGCCTCTATCCACTTCTCAAGCATGAAAGACCAGTCATAGTGATAGCTTCCATCATAGTACATCATATCCACTATTTTTGTGAACTTGCTGCTACCATTGCCGTCATCGTGGTTCTTTGTTACTATTGCTCGGAAACTATCTTCCTGATCGGTAGATAGTTTCAGGGCAAAACCGCTTTCATATTCATTTGACCAAAGCTCTATCAAAAATGGCTGCGGCAACAATAGGGACACATTCGCCTCCTCATGTTTCATCTGAATTAATTTCTATGTCTGGCTTTCCTATGGGAGGTAGGCGCCACTCCCCAAATGTGCCAACGGATTATATTCATTTTCTCCAAAAGTAATGAAATATTCTCATATATAAGAATATTCAATGTATTTCTGACATATTAGACCCTATCTGGCATTCCGGAGTTTCATGGCTAAAAGTGCATGCTAAAAGTACCCATTTGATATATCTCTTGACGGTTTGTTGACAGATCAGATATCAAATATTAGATGATCATTCGTAGTCGTCGATTAATGATTCCAAACGCGTTTGCCATTCCATACAGAAAAGAACAAAGTGACAGAGCACCAGAAAGGGTAGATAAGAAAGGGGAATAAAGATGGATAGATAGACATGGGTGATGTCAATGAGCAACTAAGAAGCAGACGAAAAGAAACCATCCACCAATGTAGAATATTCACATCATTTTATTTTTAATTAAGGATATAACCACCGAGTACATTGGGATATTAGAGTGCTCATTCTGTAAAGCCCATATACCGTCCGATTCCATCATTGTTTATCCACATCATCTATTTAGCTCTTCCAATGAGATGCCTACACTACGGTTCCCAAGTAATATGACCGCAGCCGCTGCAGCAAACAAGAAAGAGGCTAGACCAATCATCATGTTAAGAAAACCAAAAGGATTGAGTAGAACAAAAATTATCGGACCTACCGTGGAAAGGCCACTTCCTAGTCCTTCTACCGCTCCTGAAGCTATTGATCGTATTCGAGTGGGAAAATTTTCTGCAGTATAGGTAAATAGGCAAGCGATTACCCATGAATTTGCTGCAAAGCCAATGAAACTAGCCGCGGCGAGACCGACATAGTCATGAATTAATAATCCACGTAGGATGAACGCAAGACCCATAATCAGACTAGCTATCACAAACTGATGTTTTCTCTCAAACTTATCAGCAATCATAATTGAGAGGCAGGCGCCAATCACATATCCCACACCACCTACGGTAGTTATGGCAACCGATTGAGTAGTTGTATAGCCTTGATTAACATATTCCACAACAAGCAGATTTGCCGCGCCACCAGAAACTAGTATCAGAAACCAAAGACTGACAAATAATGACGCTCGAGATAATACCCTTCTGTTATTGAAGGAATGTAGTAGCATGTTTGTTTTTCTTGGTGCTATTGTAGTTGAATCCTCAATAATTTCTTGATCTTGATGAATTGGTGCTAAACCTAGTTTGACAAGTACCTTGTTTGTTTCCTTAATCCGACCCTTTGATAAAAGCCAACGCGGCGACTCCAACATGCTATACCTGAGTCGCAGTAATAGCAAAGCTACAACTGTAGGGATCGCCATTACGATCCTCCAACTATCTATTCCCATTATGTTACCTTGTTGTAGCAACGTAAAGGAGACTGGTCCTGAAGACGCAAACCCTATAGCCCCAATTAGGAATATGACTGAAGTATATCTGCCACGCATTGACCTTGGTGACATCTCTCCAATATAGGCCGCCGCAATTACCACTTCTGCTCCGATGCCAATTCCAGTTAACAGTCTAAACACAGATACTTGGAATATGTTTGTTGATATGGCTACCAAGATCGAGCCTATGGCTAAAATCATAAGGGTGATTGTAAGTGCAGGTTTTCTCCCCTTCCAATCAGCATAAATAGCCATACAAAATGCTCCAATCACTTGCCCTAGGATTCTCGTTGAGATCGCGTAAGCAATTTGTGCATCTGTGAGATGCCAATCCGATTTCAGCACAGGCGAAATGTACTGGAAATTTGAAACGTCATATAATGCAAAAAAACCAGCAAGGCTTATTGCTATTATGATACTTCTCTTAACAGGAATTCTTCCTAGCTTATCTATTCGTGATCCAATAATGGAAGCTATATCTTTATCATTTCGGTATGGAAACGAATTCACCATGGGGAATTTATTATTCGCCGCCTCTCTGTAGCAAGAGCTCCATGATCATTTATCTCTAGCGAATTTTTGAAATTCTCTAACGCCTTTTATATATTGACGACGTTCAGCAAATGGTTTGCTAAGAGTTACTTCGGCACCGTTGAAGCCTGATACAATAGATTTTGGAATTACTGCATGAAGTCTGTCTCCTGCCGATTCAATGTGAATTCCCTCTTCATCAATTGCAACAATGTTTCTCGCCGGCATTCCATCTGAGGCTCTTACATTTTTGTGGATAACCGCGTTCCAGTCTGGTACTGGTTCATCTGACATCACTGCTTTCCGCAGTCATGATATTTGAAACGTACGATTTAACCCAGCAGAAAGGAGGAATAGTGCGATCTTATTCGATATTAAGATGAATACATTAGCTGTATTCTACGTGCGCCTCATCTAGATTTTATCTATGGTTCTTCGAAATGTGGAGCAGTGAAAGGACATGAAAAACACGGATCTGGCACTTGCTATAATTTGCGCAGTACTCGCAACTTTGCGTTTGCGGCCATGGCAGTGACTCGTGATATAGGAATCGCTATGCAAGAGCTCCACAATGCCTTAGCTTGCGTAATGCATGCAGGACAGAGTGGCACTAAAGACTTCAATAATACTGTCGATTCATGAAGAGCCTTGACTTCAAGTAACAATGCAATATAATCATCTAGTGCGAGAGCATGATAACATGCACTATGGTGACGTGATGATCTAGAAATCTCTACTAAGTGAATGACAGAGGTTGCAGTGACGAATTCGATATAAGCCAATTGAATGGATGCCTGATCATGCCTCGACTTCGATCACCAATAAGAGGATCTTTTATTATCGCAGTAGCTGCTTTCTTATTATTGGCTCAATCAACAATTATCGCAGGCTTTGCAACGACATCAACTTCGCTTTCATCAGCGCCCCGTACGGAATCTGCTGATAGAGGCAGCCTTTTCAAAGAGCTGGGGGAATTTTTGGCTCCTACAGGCTATGAACAAGCAAGGGAAGACCCTTCATACGTAGTCACGATACCATTTACAGATCTTGGAGCTTCGCAATTTGAGCCTCAGGTCATTTCCATTCCTGCTAACATGACGGTCATATGGTTTAACGAAGATGAGTCGCCGCATTCCGTTACAGTTAATGCCAGTAACAGCACGGTGCCAGCGTCAGAGCAGTTTGATTCTGATTTAATAGATCCTGACAGTGGATCCTTTATTCACAAATTTACGGTGCCTGGCGTCTACGACTATTATGACAGTACAAATCCATCGTCAAAGGGGAGGGTCAACGTGGGAGGCGAATATGAGAGCGGCCAGAACATGGATATGTTAGTTGGCGGAAACGCGCTTCCTTTTGAAGCGGGCAAGATTGGCAGGACAACCTTTTCGTTTGTTCCAAAGAGCAACGTGACAGCGATTCCGCCATCTGTGAGCATAACATACAATGTGACTATTCTTAACTCGACAGACACATTGTACTCTAACCAGTTTGAAGATTCTGATGGGATCCTTGATCTAGAGCTGATACCTTCTGCCGGGCCATCATCAAACCAAACAGCACCACACTTTGTCACTTGGGGGCCTGACTTGACAGACCAAGAAGGAGCTGCAAGCGACGGGGCATATCATGTACAAGGTCCGGTGATGGTAGACAATGACGATTACACAATAAGCGTCTCTATAGTTGAGATAGACGACACCCCACAATCACTGCCTCCTTCTGATGACTTCTTGCTACCGTCTACTAACTCCTCTAATATCTTGATACCTTCCGCGCCAGGTGAATAAAAGCAAGAACCAGATGTTCGCTCAAAGTGCATTGACCCCGTTGCCCCAATAGCAATATTGGGAGCAATAATATTGCTGGCTGCTTCAGCTCGTGCCCTTTATGCAGAAAACATTTCTGCTAGTATCACGCCGGATTCTTCAACAAAGACTGAGGATACGTACTTATCTAATCCTCTTGAAATCATTGTCGGTGATATAATGCGACATAGATCAATCAGGATACGGTGCCGCATGCATACTGTAACATCGGGCACCGGTGTTTGTGATCCCAACAAGCGTCAAGTATTTGACTTGCTTCGCCGGTGTAGAGGACCCTGATGGGTCAGCAGGCAACCTTTAGCCATATCTTTGATACAGCGGGATAGAGTCTCTTCCTTCCTTAGGAAGGTTATTTGCTGAGCAAATCCTACCCGAAAACATTTTGTGCATAAAAATATGAAAAACCCATTTCTGATTTCTGCGGCCACCGACTCCATAAGAAAATATCGCCAGCGATGCTATTAGCTGGTAAGACGAAAAGTTGTGTTGCGATCTCGGTAAATTTCTCTCCCTGCTGCACCGTGGTTGATAGTGTTGGCGCCTGGTTGATAGTTTCCATCTGCGGAAATCTAATTAAGAATGCATTCCAGGCTTGGCAATAGTTAAAGCTGGCTGCGAATGAACAAATGATCACATAAGGTTCTCACTGGCGTGATGATCCTTCTTGGCATAGTTGCTTGCGCTACTGTTCTTGGCTGGCGTACATGAAGCAAAATATACTCAAAGCATCAGCAGCCTTACTAACTATACCGATGTCAACAAGAAGAAGATAAAGTGCGATGTCGATATTTTATTTGAATCCAAGACATTCAGAGCGCGCGCAGTCCGATCACCATTCTTAAAGCGAAAGTCCATGCCTATCCAAATCCATATACAATTCAACAGGTGTAGCAATCCCCAATATTCTGAAGGTATCCTTTCC
>DATCWI010000080.1:0-4778 GCA_036566425.1 Nitrososphaera sp. | reverse complement strand
GAGTCGTCACTCCACCAGAGCGTGTTACTTCGTTGCCATCCTTGTCCACAAGGACTAATTCGTATGCGGTAGCAGATACAGGCATACGGATTTGTCAGTTATTCGCATGCCAAACGTTACGGGCTGCTGGGGGAGAATCTGTTCAGGCCATGTGAGACTCACCTTATAATTCTCTGACTCAGCAGAAACTTGAGCCACTTTTACTTCGCCATCAGGGCTTGAAGGGCTTAGTGCGAACACTGCCTTGTCGGGTGTTCTGTTCTCAGACATCACCTTGCTAGCAATATTTTCAAGGTTGGTCTTTGATATGGTATAGTGCACTATAGTGGCATTTGGAGTATAGGTATCTACTGCCACGGGAACGCTTATGCCATTTACTGTAGCATTGAGCGATTGTTTGTTAAAGTCAGATAATGCCTTTGGAATTAATACTTCCGTATGAAGCATGCCTATCCTGCTTATCATGTCAGAGGTCCAATTAAACGGCATTGAAAACTGGATTGTATTTGTTGCAGGATCATAATTAGAGCTGTCAATAGCACCATAGTAGTTTCTGATCTTGACCTGCTGAGCCTGGTTGCCTTCTGATATGTTGATCAATTCTTCTCGACCCGGAGTCACCCACACATCATATTGAAGGATGGGGTCTACCTGAGTTCGAGTGGTGCCAACAGTATGTACCTCAACAAACAGATTGTATAGGCCAGGCTCGGTGAAAAGAGGTCCCTCTACAACAATGGGTCCTCCCCTATTCCAAATTCCTCCAAACTGGGCCTCTGCCTCGCCCCTAGCTACTACATTCTCAGTGTCCCTAGGAACTACCTGTATTTGCAAGTCGCCTTCAGGATCATAGAAGAAACCTTGCCCACCAAACTGGCCGCCCTCGGTTACAATGGGAATTTCAACGCCGTTCTTTTGGAAAAAGATCCTATAGGTCACTTCTTTAAAATTCTCGTTCGTGTTTTCATCAAAGAATCGTGCACTTATGGAAACAGGCTGGCTGATATCAGTTACCACTGGCGGATCAAGATTGACAAAGAGGCTAGCCTTCTTGCCTTCAAAATCGGCTGCAGGCGGCTGATGCCCGCCGTGGGCAAACGCACTTGGAAAAGCAGAAGTCAAAAGAATCATAGCAGCAAAATAACCAACAACCATCAGAAGAAGACGTGGAATTCTTATACCCTCAGCTCGAGACATTTTTAGAAATCAAAATTGTAGTAGGATATATATTGTTTATTTTGGAAGCTGCGACTCCAAATACTATTAATATCGATCCGCTCAACTGACGAGCAGTTTACAGGATGGGTAGTCTAGCCTGGTTAGGATACCTGTCTTACACACAGGTGGTCGAGAGTTCAAATCTCTCCCCATCCATTATCTATTCCAAGATGTGTCTTTTCAGTTATATAATTAGCATAGTGACACACCTAGAACACAGGGCCCACGTTTCAAGATGTGGATATAAACTCCTCTACTTTCGAGATTATGACTTGGTGGCTACTACTACTATTACTGCTAATTCTAGCTGGCAAATCTTTCCATTACACCTACAATGCATTTAGTTGTCTTGTTCAATAGATCAATCCTAGCAAATTCGTTTGGCGAGTGCATGCGGGCAAACATGTAAGTGCTGCCAATTGAAATACAGGGGGCCTTGAGCACCTTTGCAAAAGAGTACATCGGACCTGTGCCCGCAGAGGACACACTTATTATCGCTGAGCCAAAGGTCTCTTTTGCAGCCTGTTCCACCTGCTGAACAAAAGCGTCATTGATAGGGGTCCTTGCAGCAGCTTCCCCATGTATAAGCTTGACCTCGATGTCTGAAAAGCCATATTCCTTCAAGTGATCCTTGAGTCGTTCAAACTGCCTTTCAGGCACCATATCAGGCACAAGTCTAAAATCTATTTTGACTGCTGCCTGGGAGGACAATACAGTTTTTGCACCTTCGCCAATGTAGCCAGAGTGGATGCCGGCAATGTTGCAGGTAGGCATTCCTACGAGTGCTTTTTTTATGTCGGTTCCTCTTGCGTCAGCTACAAACTTGCTCACACCATACTCTTTCTTAAATTCTTCCACGTCAAAGTGCTCCCTTGCAAGCGCTGATAGTTCTTGTTCCGTAAATGACCGCACTTCCTTGTACCAATCCTTGATTAATATGTTGCCGGTCTGATCCCGCATTGTATTGAGCGCATAGATAAGACGCCACGCGGGATTTTCAATTAGTACTGCAAGACTAGAATGGGCGTCACGCACTGGCCCCTTTGCTATCAATTCAACATATAACAATCCCTTCATGCCAAGGCTTATTATTGGCCTGTCTTTAGCGTCTATGTATCCAAACTCCCATACTACGCCATCGCAAGAAAGCCTATTGCTGTACCTATTCAGATACTGTTCGACATGCACGCTTCCGACCTCCTCTTCACCTTCGACCATGAACTTTACATTGCAAGGAACATCTCCTGTATTTTTCAAGCAATATTCAACTGCCTTGATACGTGTAATCAGTTCTCCCTTATCGTCTGCTGAACCTCTGCCAAATACGAAGTTACCCTCGACCTTTCCACTAAATGGTTCGTTCTCCCATAGCTCGAGGGGTTCTTCTGGCTGCACGTCGTAATGATTATAAAACAAAATAGTCTTGTTCGGATTTGACTTTGATTTTAGTTCGCCATAAACAATGGGCGGGATATTCTTGTCGTCAAGGTAGAGAACTTCAGAGTTGATGCCAGCTTTGCGCATTATTTTTGCAACAAGGTTGGCACACTCGACTAAGCCCTGCTTTTTTGCAGAAACGCTTGGTTGCCTTATCAGGATCTGAAGGTCTGAAATTAGACCGTCCATTTCAGCATCTACTATTTCATTTATCGTATTCAATACAGTGTTGTTAAAGATTTTGTAATTAAAATAAAGGTTACTTTTTTAATATCTGGCTGGTTGATTGACCGAATATTCATACATCCTAAATTTGCATATTTGAATAGTTAAGCTAAGAAGTGCTTTACGCTGGAGGGTCGACCTTCATCCTGATCGTATCAGGTCCTACTTCAGTAAATTGAGCTGTTTCCCTTTCAGATACATCAATTATCACGCTATAAAATACCCAAATTCCAAATACAAATGCGATGATTGCTGGAATTACTAGTAGCACCAAAATACCGCTTACCATTGACAGTATTGTATATTCCTCTTGGGGGCAGTAAAAAAGATATCCATATGAATAATTTATAACCAGCATCAGGTGCTTTTCAGTTAATGTCAAACTCGATCTTCTTTTCTCCCAAGTCGATCGCTATAATTGGGGCTTCTGAGAAGCCGGGAGTAGGCAAGACGATCTTTTACAATATTGCAAAGCACTTCAAGGGCAAGATTTACCCAATCAGCCCATCAAATCCGACAGTGGGTGGCCTGACAGCTTACAAGAACGTACTTGATATTCCAGACTCAATAGATCTTGCAGTAGTGGCGGCACCCAGCAAATTTACCCCTTCTGTCATGGAGGAGGTAGGCAAGAAGGGAATTAAGGGTGCAATTATTGTTTCTGCAGGTTTCAAGGAGGTAGATGAGGCGGGTGCTAAGCTGGAAAGAGAGGTTGGTGAGATTGCCAAGAAGTATGGCATCAAGGTCATTGGTCCAAACTGCCTTGGAATAATGAGCTTCTCAAAAGATAACATAATGAATTCTACGTTTCTAAAAATTACTCCAAAATTTGGAAATATAGCACTTGTATCCCAGAGTGGGGCCATCTGCGCCGCAACAGTAGAGGACGCAGAAGCTCAGAACATTGGTTTTTCAAAGGTCATTAGCATGGGCAACAAGGTGGACATGGATGAGAGCGATGTCCTTGAGCTCTTGGCAGAAGACGAAGACACTAGAGTAATTGTAATGTATCTTGAAGATGTACGCAATGCAAGGCGGTTCATGGAAATTGCAAAGAAGATAACCACTGAAAGGAAAAAGCCGATCATTGTGCTCAAGTCTGGCAGGACTGCTGAAGGTGCAAAGGCTGCTGCTTCACACACTGGCGCGCTGGGTGGCTCTGATGCAAACTATGAAGCGGCTTTTACCCAATCTGGTGTAATTAGAGTTGACACAATGGGCGAGTTGTTCGATCTTGCCACTGCATTTTCAAAACAACCTCTACCGGATGGCAATGTTGTTATTGTATCGAATGCTGGTGGCCCAGCTATAATTTCAACCGATGCCTGCTCTAGGTACGGATTGAAGATGGCAGATATCTCCTCGATAAGAGACGAGATAGTGGGGGTTATACCGGCATACGGTTCACCAAGAAACCCTGTAGATATTGTTGGCGACGCCGATTACCTAAGATTTGAAAAAGTGTTGCTTTTGACATTGGCGCATCCAAATGTAGGCTCCGTTGTGACAATGTGCACCCCTTCAGCCACACTCAACTACGACGACCTTGCAAGGGTTCTTGTCAGGATGTCACAGCAATTCCCAAACAAGACAATACTTGCGTCGCTGATGGGTCTTGCAGAAGGGATAGAAAATAGAAGGATAATGTCAGAAGGTGGTATCCCGTACTACCTATACTCAGAGCCTGCGATAAGGACACTCAAGGCAATGTATGATTTTAAGAAGTGGATCAATGAAGCTTCAAACAAGAGAGCCACCCTGCAATTTGCAAAAGATACATCTAAGGTAAAGTCAATATTTGAAAACGTCCGCAAGAATGGAAGGAACAACCTTCTTGAAGAGGAAGGCTATGAAGTACTTGAGGCCTATGGCTTTCCAACTCCAAAAAGTATCCTGTG
>DATCWI010000066.1:0-8197 GCA_036566425.1 Nitrososphaera sp. | reverse complement strand
AGTTGGCAAAATAACCCTGTTCTCTGATAAAGGTAACAGTATGAGGCTCACCTACCACCGTTGGATTTGTCCAGATGACTGTTTCACCCGCATTTATAGTCACATTTTGTGGGGTAAACCAAGTAACCACAGATTCAGGCCCTCCGCCACCTGCATCAACTGTAATTGCTGTTGTTGTACCGTTTTGAGCAGCAGCTGTTGCGCTTTCTGTTTGTTGCTGTTGCTCTCGTCCTTGTTCTTGGGTTTGAGCGCTGCTAAGAGAAGGCATTCCTGCAACTGTGAGCAGGAACCCTACAGCAACAGCAGCCCCAACCAAAGCCAAGTTTTTCTTGCTACTACCTTTTGTTATGCTTGTCATATATTTTTCAGTCAGTCTAGAAAGGTTGAGAGGCTAATAAGTCAAGCCGAGTCTAATATATTATCATTAGATGAGGAGGAAACATACATTACTTTTCAATAGAAAAGTTTTAGGAAGAGGCATGGTTCAGCGCTTTTTCCGCAGGCTAGCAGAAGGAGTCTTTGACATGGAGGATCTGAAATTTCGCACCAATGAGCTGGCAGATTTTGTTGAAAAGACCTCTGCAGCCTAGGGTTTGATGCAAGAAATGTCATGGCGGTTGGTTACTCAAATGGTGCCAATATTGCTGCAAGCATTCTCCTGCTCCGCCCTAAGACATTGTCCGGCGTCATACTCTTCTTCCGAGCTATGGTTCCTCTTGTTCCAGATAGGCTCTGCCCAACTTGTCTGGCAAGCTGGTATTCATGTCATCAGGGCTGGAAGATCCTATTGCCACAAAAATGAAGCTGAAACCCTCTCTAACCTGCTCAGGCAAGCTGGAGCTGACGTGACTTTGCGATGGCAAGATAGTGGTCACGAACTAATAAAACAAGATGTTACATCAGCAGCCAGGCAACGGCTGGCGCAGAGACCAAATAAGGATCTCGTCGTCTGTGTCCCACTGCTAGTTTGCAACGCTCATAGAATCATGTATGCGTATACAATCCTGACACAGCATAATCTGTTCTCTCTGGCATTTTTTCAAACAAAGGCTTTGCTCTTTCCACAAGGTTTGCCAAGCTGCTATTCTGTTGTGAATAAAATCTGTCCATATCTTCCCTTGTCTCCCAGAATGTCAAGACGATTGCTTCTTTAGAGTCGCTCAAACTTTCAAGTATGATATGACCTGTCATTTTTTGTTCCTTGTTGTCTTTTTCTATAGTTTTGAAAAACTCGTTAAACATCTGTATGCCATTTTCTCTATCCTCTGAAGATTTGAATCGAACCTTGTTATGTTTGGCGTATTTGGCGCCCCACATGGGAGATGATGATAGAGATCTGATTTATCTTGATTATTAAGGATTGAGTGGTTCGACCTTTATAATATTCTAGAACTCGTAGTCTTCCAGCAGTTGCATCCAAAGTTCACTGATTGTAGGAAAGGATGGCATTGCATGCCAAAGGCGATCTATGGGCACTTGACCGACTATGGCGACTGTTGCAGAATAGGCAGTAATTCACTTACTTGTGGGCCAATAAATGTAGCTCCAACGACAATCTTTTGTCTTCGTCTATAATCAGCCTTGTATTACCAATATATCCATCTGTATGGAGTTTGGCACCATCTACCGAACCAAACTTTAATCAATAATCTGAGGCCGAAAAAATATTTAATTATGATAAATTTCCATAGACAGCGTGAAAAATATTGATTATGGAAAACTAGGGATAACTCTAAGCCTTGCCTTTATGCTTCTTTCATTCCAAAAAAGAAATCGGGTACTTGTTGTTAAGATGTGCCAAAGACTGCGTAATGGATTTTCTAACATCTCCCAAAAGCTCTATAATCAGCTTTTCGTTTTCTATTCCGTTTAGACTGAGTTCGCTGTTATAATATCTCATCCAAGAATATGTATCTTGTAACTTTTCAAATATATCAAATGGCAGCAATGTTTGCTTGCCACCCAATATTACCGCATCCCATATGCTTGTGTGAAAGGGCTTAAAGTCTTTGTCCCTTACCGATTCCTCTATGAATTGCAACTGTTTGTTCAAGTCATCTGCAACGATCATCAGTATCTTTTTCTTCATTTTCTCCTCCTCATTCCTTGCTTTCCTCCTCTCAAACCAGCTTTCGACAAAAATCGCCCCATAAATTATTGCAGCGAGGAGCGACATCTCTACAACTAAAGCATCCCATTCAATTGCCAATATAATTTCCATACAAGTTACTGTAATAAATGGATAAATCTGGCTTGTGTTGCTCTAGCTAACTACTTTCACAGAGATAACACCCCAGAGAATAGCTTTATAATGCATTATGATAAAAATAATTCTGGCATCTTCTTCGATGCAACGTACAACAACTAGGACATCCATTCCCTGTTTTCCAGATGGTCTATCAATCGAACCATCTCTTCTATTCTAACTTGCCCACCTGCGTCTCGCCTGCAGGTTTCGTAATGTTCTAAAAGTTGCCGATCTTCATTTTCAATTATCTTGCCATTTGCGAGTATGGTCTCGAAAAAGACATCCTCCTTGCCGGTATGGTCAGATACAAATACTGCATAGGATTTGAGGAATCGCGCTACCGGCTCCTTGTTTTTGCCATTCCATTTCAGTCCTTTATCTGCGCTATTCTTGTCGATAAGGGTGTCAAGTTCACGGCGCAACATGTTTGCTATCCTTCTTCCAAGCTCGTGCTCTATCAGAAACTTTCTAATATCCTCAGAAAAACCGTCCTTATCTTTCGTAGCTGGAAAGTAAGCCTTCTCTTCCTTTCCATGATGGAATGCGTCTACAAATTCCTCAATAACCACGGAGATTATCTGGATATCTTCTATTGGCACATCCTCATTGGCGTATAGCCTGTCAGAGCATATCTGTGCGATATTTCCTATTCGCCGGACTATTAGGTGCTCTTGCAGCAAGTCCTTGGTAGCTGAACTCATACGATAATATCTTACATGCAAAGCCTATTTCATTTTCTAACCTCTTGATTGCATGTGATTGCACACTGGACATAATCCTTAAAAAGAATTGAGATCCGATTCTACGAGGTGCCAATCGATTCCGAATTCACAAGCACACTCTTTGCATCAGATAGCAAAAGAAGGTTGAGACAAGATAGAAAGCAAATGTCGCCAGTATAGAAAGCGATCTAAAAAATGGACTCTTCAAGTCTGGAAGAAAAAATACAGAGTAAGAGTGGTAGCCACATTTCATCCGATAACAAAGATGTTCGCGGTAGCCACTACAATTATTATCTTAAGCGTGATACTCACCCGCGTCATCGTCGTTCAAGAACTGTCGAGAATGTGCTTATATTGCAGGGCGGAGGGTCTCTTGGGGCATTTGGATGTGGCGTCTTCAAAACCCTGGCAAGACATGGAATAAGATTTGATATTGTCGCAGGTACTTCAATAGGCGCTGTAAATGCTGCAATAATTGCAGGGAGCAGAAGTGGGTATCCAGAAAAAGACTTGGAGAATTTCTGGATTGAGTTAGCAGAGAGTAGTTATAATTTAATACCAGATGTTATCCTGCCGCAATATGACTTTGTAACGGGACAGTTTACTTTTAAGAACATTCCTATGGCGGCTATCAATGCAGGGCTCTTTGGGGTGCCAAAGATGTTTGTTCCAAGAATGTGGTCATGGACTCAATTCTTTGGAACGTCTAACGGACTATCTGCAGATGAGGGTCTTGCCATTACTCCAGCGAGTTGGACATACCTATACGACCACACTCCACTTGGCAGGACACTTGAACAATATGTGGATTTTGACAAACTGTCTCCAGAGCGGCAATCTGGAGCTGGCGGCCAGACAAGGCTGATACTGACATGCGTTGACGTTCTTACCTCAAAACACCTCATCTACGATAGCCAAAAAACAAGGATAAACGTCAATCATATTCTGGCCAGTGCCGCGTATCCAAACTACGGATTTCCTTGGATAGAGATAGAGCAAGGAGTCTATGGGTGGGATGGTGCTTTGATGGATAATACCCCCCTGCGAGAAGCCATGGAGGCATCACCAAGAAATGACAAGCATGTGTATATTGTGGAAAACTATCCCCGGATCAGAGAAAGGCTTCCTCAGAACAGAATTGAAGTGTCTGACAGGGCAAGAGACATAACCTTCAGTGACAAAACCTTTTACGACATTGAAACATCCAAGCACATGACTAGGATGATAGAGCTTGTCGAGCACATTTACGATATCCTTGAAAAGCACACCGATAAATCCAAGATAAGTCAGGATGAGATTGCTTGTATAAGAAGAGACTACTCTGAGCTTGTAGAAACCAGAGGGGCGGAAATATTGTCTGTAAACAGTATAGTTAGAACTGAAATGGAATCCCCGCACCCTTTAAAGAATGCAGATTTTTCCCTCAAGACTGTGAGGGAGTTAATACGACAAGGGGAAGAAAATGCCCATCTTGCATTGTCGGCACAATAACTGTGCATCACAATGACACGGTCAGTGTGTCATTCTTTCCTGCTCTAATCCGCCGGTGAAATTTGACATCGGTGGATTAGTGATTCTGACAACCTCGCTCGTCAGAATTGAAGAGCGGCTTGGTTTCTAATTGACTTTGCACAAGAGAAATGGCGCAGCTTGCAGTTTGCTGCAAAATTTCTGCAGCAGAGATGAAATTAGAAGTCGGGTCACCAAACGCTCTAACGGTGTCAGAATGCAGCGATTGGATAGTGACAATGTGGCATTTTGGTCGCGATTCAATCAACGATATATGCTGGCGAAATGTTTGAAGTGTCATGAGAGGATTTCAAGGCTGAGTGGATTCGGGCATATTCCAAAGAGGTGGTGGTCACAGATCATAGTGCAGGGACCAAGACAATGAAAGTGGGAAGAAAAAAGAAAAGAAGAGGAGGATTTTCAGGATAGAAAGGCAGAAATATCCAGACGATCGGTTGCGTGCTGCTGTCGAGGCGAAACTACCCTCCTCCTTGGCAGCATCGACAGCCATGGCTAATTCATCTGCTACCTCGGTTGATGCAGCCTAACAGTCAGCCACGACCTTCGCCTTTAAGAAAGGCATAAAGCTCAAAAATTGCTAATATTAACACGGGCACAAATGGCAGTTTTGGCAGCAAAATCATATCTCAATAACAACAGTTCACAAACGACCTGGCGGCCCATTTTCAATCACGCCGCCTCTTTTCCTGCTCTCTCTCTATAAGAGCAGAAACCTTGCCCACAACTTTGTCATGGTCATAGGGCTGCACCATCCCGATTACCAGCGTGTCGTGGTCGTTTATTGGAAAGAGCAGGCCGTCGATGTATCTGTAATGGATGGTGATGAATCCCAGCTCGCCAAACTTGTCCTCGTTGCTCTTTATAGTCGTGATCACGGTCTCGAGCTGCGAGATCATTTTGCCAAACTCGTCCTCGTCAGGCATGGGGCCGCCTTCCTTCAGGTACGAAGCCACAAGCTTGCCGCCTGACAGCACGATGGCAACCTCGATGTTGCCATGAAGACTGGCCGCAGCTTTGCAGAGCTGGTTATAGTTCATCCCTGGCAATGGTTAAGAGAAGCTAACCATGAATTTTAGTCCTTCTTTTGATGGTTCTGTTAACTCGTTGGCTCATTTATTAGGTAGCAGAACCCCCACGGATAAGATGATGCTTAGCGTTGAAGTCGGTCGGTTGTCCAACGATATAGCCCCACTCAAGAACTGCTTTCCATGATGGAAACATTCAGGCACGCTACAAATGATGCCTTCAGGATAGGTTCTGAGCAGAACAAGACTTCGATGAAATCGCTGTCAAGTGCCGCCTATAACGAGCTGAAAAGGCATATGACATGATATCGCAGTATAGACTGTGTGCGATATCAAAAGCAGCAGGTATTCTATCCAATTATCGCAAACTCATCACGAAGGGTAGAAACGTCAGAAAGCCATATTGTTGGAAGCCGGTGCTGACTTCCTGCTACAGAGTCAGAGTCAGTAATAGTACATTACATCTTCTCGGCAAGATACAGATGTATCTCTCAATAAACACACATTGCGAGTCTTGTCACAGCCCAGTCTAGTGATACATTCTGCCCGCTCAACGCTAACCACTTGAGCATTTCCTTCTCTAAACAGTCGGACAATGTCGAATGTGCTGGAATGCTTGGGCTTGACCGGAACCTCGATAATGTTACTGTTGCAGATACAAATGGCAATATTATTGTGCATGACTTGAAGCGAGCGAATGATGTGAAGACGCAATGCAGATAAACAAGGAGCCACTACAAGCGTAACGATGTGCAAATACGCAAGGCACTCTATGGCAAGTATGGCATGATTCAGAAAAACCGTGTAAGCCAGCTCTTACACAACGTCTCAAAGAAGATAGTCGAGCATGCCAAAGCAAACAGACTCGCTATCACAATGGAAAACATCAAGAGCATTCGCAAGCTCTATCGAGCTGGCAACGGTCAGGGAAACAAGTATCGTGCCAGAATGAACTCGTGGTCATTCTATGAACTACAGCGTCAGATACAGTATAAGGCACAATGGGAAGAAATACCGGTTTACTATGTCACGCAAGAGGAACGTCATTGAAGTGCTCGAAATGTGGCGACAAATTGTTGTTCGCCGAGAGCCGACAGGTGCGATGTCCTTCTTGCGGGCTGGTTGACAGAGATGTCAACACTGCCCAGAATATACATGACGCAGGACTGAGGTTCAGCCTGAAGGGAAAGGCAGGTGAAGCGATGGTGCAGGAACGGCGGACTGAGCCTAATCCTGATAGTCGATGCCTTTCAGTTCAACTTGCGGCTGGTATGCATGAGCCGACGAGTTAACAGAACCTAACGGCCTTTCTGACGTACTCGTGATGAACTCCTGCAGCCTTCGAAACGGCGTACATGCTGCGTTTCATGTCCTTCGCGTACTCTGATAGGATCTTGATCTGCATTATGAGGGCGTTATTCGATGTACTGGGAGTTTCCGCTGGCGGTGCTGGTAGCTGTGGTGTTATTGGTTGCGGTTCTGGTTGAGGTTCTTGAGTGACAATTGGCTCGGTTATGATGGTGGTAGGCTCCGCCGGGCTGCTGAGTGGTTCGCTGAAGTCTTCTGCATCGCGCTCATTATCCTGTATGATCGGGTCTTGCTGTTGGTCGTTACTGCTATTGTGGTTCTGATCCTGTTGTGGCGCCTCATTCACGCCATCATGTCCTCCAGTGATAGGTTTGCTAGTGGTGATCGCCGCTGCTCCTTTGGCTTTGTCTGCAGTTGCTGTGGCTGTTCCTGTTGCGATGCAGCAAACTCCCTATCGAGATCTTTTTCCATTTCCTCAAGCTCTTTTACGGTCTTCTGCATCACTCGCGGGGTTGAATTGTCCCATTTTTCTCCCATGCCTACCTCTCCGCAATGATGTGGCGGCAAGCTTTTTCTTCTCTTTCTGCTCTATGTCCTGCTGGGCCATGTCAAACTGCTGCCTGCTTTTTCATGCGGAAGTGACCCATCCAAAACTGGAGGCAGAACCGTATGAGCGAGAGTACGGTATCACGGTCTATGATTCCGAGCTAGTAGCATTCATGCATCATAGGTATTATTGTCTGATTCTGAAGCTTGTCGTCGTCAGTTACCCTGCAGCCAGCCTACCGTCTTCCATTTGTTATTGTTGTTGTCGTCGTCGGGGATTAGTACTAATGCCAGACATATTTTCTATTCGATTCTCTCTATCTATAGGGCCCAATTTAAACTTAGCGAATATAGTTATGATATAATGATATCATGAATTATTTCTACATTTTTTTGATGAAAAAGTCAATGGGCGTTTTTTGGTGTGTATAGTTGTGCAATGCAAGCATGCTAGTGGTATTTCATGATAGGTCCCTCTCATGAGCCTCCAATATAGGATGCCATAAGGACGCATACTTGCAGAGTGGTTTTTCACAACGGTCTGCATACCAAATTTCGCCCATTCATGATATCAAGAATCAGTCTACATGATATCATTATATCATGATATCAAGGTAAAGATTACAGAAAAACTATCTGTAAGGGATTGTCAGGTCGTTCTATACATAGCCAACTCTTCCTTTTTCTTTTATTGGTCTTTTTTATCCCGTCGACACATCTTTGCCATTTTTCATGGCTACCCCAACCGTACTGCTTCTTCATTTTGTGGCATATCGCATAGGGATTTACGACTTTGTACCTCCTTGTTGAAGGCAATA
>DATCWI010000033.1:0-28581 GCA_036566425.1 Nitrososphaera sp. | reverse complement strand
TTGGTGCGACACACCCTATGCCCTACCAATGGACAGCGGGAGTGATTATACCGTTGAGGAGGTAAAGGAGATTATCTCAAAGAGCCTTCAGCCAAACACATACAAGATCAATTTCACAGGAGGCGAGCCACTAGTGCAATATGAAGCAGTCATAGAGCTAGCCAAATTCGTCAGGCAAAAAGGCTTGAGAGCATACCTGGAGTCGGCTTGCTATGACGCTATGAGGTTTGCCAAGGTCTTGCCATACATGGACATATGTAAAGTCGAGCTCAAGCTAAGAGATTCCAAGATAGTAAATGAAAAGCAGTACCGCAATCTGCTAAAGAACGAGCTTGAGTGCCTAAGGCAGGCAGTCAGCAGCTGCAAAACTACCTATATCAAAGTAGTAGTAACAAATTCGTCAAACCTTAAGGAATTCAAAGAGATAGTACGTGAAGTGTTCAGAATCGCCAAGCCGTCGGAGCTAGCAGGATTTATAATACAGCCAAGTTATAGAATTGACGAGCCAACATTGGATGTACTTTTTGGCTTTTACGATATCGTTTACCCTACGTACGATCAGGTGCGCATAATACCACAACTGCACAAGATTATAGGAGCTAGGTAAAAAGAAAAAAATGACAACAGACAAGAAAAACATCAATAGAAAAAAGATTGCCAAGCTTATCAGGCAATTGTTGATAGAGCTTGGTGAGAATCCTGACAGAGAAGGTCTCGTCGACACTCCAAACAGGATAGCTGGCATGTATGAAGAGATATTTGGAGGCTATCGGATGGACGCACAGCTGGATGTCAGCTTTTCAGAAGAAACAGAAGCAGTCATTGCGAAAGATATACAGTTCTACAGCATGTGCGAGCACCACATGTTGCCATTCTTTGGCAAGATACATGTTGCTTATATTCCATCTGGCAGGGTATTTGGGGTGTCCAAACTGGTAAGACTAGTTGAAAAGTATTCTCGCCGACTCCAAATACAAGAGCGACTTACAAAACAAATAGCCGATGAACTAGTACAAATGGGGGTAAAAGGTGCGCTCGTAATAGCGGAAGGCGAACACCTTTGCATGAAAATGCGGGGTGTTCGCAATGATAGTTCGATCACAACTATAGCACATCGCGGAGTCATAGAAAAGAAAGAGGTACGCGAACAGGTTTTGGCGCTTATCTATAACCCCAAGTCGGAAATATCTAGGCTATAAGGATCACTGCCTTCTTTTACAGAAATCAAGCATTTTACGTATATGCAATTCCACCAGCCATACATAATATCTACGATCATTTCATCGCTATCTAAAGTAAATGATTTTGCGATCGATAGAGTACTGAATATCACTACATAGAGGCCCCTTTGCTGTGTCGCAATTTTATGTAACTAATAGAAATTGAGGGTTTTTCAGAACCCTTTTTTCCACAATTGTCGATATAACCTTATTTAATGAGATGACGTTTGCAAAAAATATTTACATAGTATTCCAGATAAAGAAATGTGGTAATTAGCAGACGACAAACTCACATATAGATTGCATAGTTTGTGGCTGCAGGTACAGCTCAGCGTTGTCGGTCTGTCCCCAGTGCGGCGTCCTAAACAGTTTAGTTTCCGTACCTGTACCACCACCACCAAAGAAAAAAAGTACTGGCGCTCTCAGAGTAGCAGCATCCATTGGGGTTGCCATAATTGTTCTAGCAGGTATCATCTTGCTTGCCCCCACTGTTACCAGCTTTGTAATTCAGCAAAAGGATAACCCAGCAATTACCATCTTACAGCCCTCAAGTCAACAGCCTAGTACGATGCCCCGTGAAGAGCTTGTTCAACACGTACTAAACAGAATAAACAAAGATAGAGCAGATTTCGGCTTGCTTCCAGTTGAGCTTAGCTCTAACCAGGCAGCGCAGATACATGCAGAGGATGTTTTTGGAACTAGACAGATATCTCATTGGATGACAAACGGGGAAAAGCCTTACATGACGTATACCCAATATGATGGAGAAGGAAGTGTGCAACAAAATGTAGCCATTGCAGGCTTTAGCCCAGAGCAGTATGAGCAGTGTGTTACGAATGTGTTGATAAAATGTGAAGAGATAGAACCACTATCTACTATCGATCAGCTGCAATATGAGATGATGTATAATGACAAAGAGTGCTGCAATGATGGCCACAAGGACAATGTCCTAAATCCACGTCACACCCATGTAAGCATTGGCATAGTGTATGATCAGTACTACCTTGCATTAGTTCAGAATTTCGAAAATAACTACGGCCTTGATGTGGACGTGGAGGATAGTAGCGAGATCGAGATATCAGGCACGCTTTTGGAGGGGCAGCTTGACCATATTGCCATCTATTATGATGAAATGCCTACTCGGGCCGCGTACGAGCAGAACAAGGACTTATTGTCCTATTCTGCTGGCGAGCTTGTAGCAGTCATAGTTAAGCCTCTACCTCCAGGATATTATTATGAATCCTTGGAGGGTTATGATATAATTGAAGCCGATAGATGGATTGAGCAAAGTGATTCCGTTAATATCGGGTTTGATCTTGCAGACGCAGTAGAGGAAGACGGCGCCTATACTCTATTTGCATTGGTCAAGGACGGTGAAGAGGTATTTGATGTCACGTCATATTCAGTTTTTGTTAATTCAGAAGAAAGCGATTAATATCAATATATATTGTTCATACTTAGAACCTAAACTGATGAATCTTTACATTCTTTGAAACTAATCCTCTTAGAGATTTGATGATCAAAACAAGAATATATATATAGAAACGCTTTTCTGCCTCTATTCCTTTAATTACTAAATATATATTGTGCAATTAAAGGGAAAGGATTTGAACATCACCTCTCCACTGCACTCAGAGGATCGAGAATCTGCCAGTTATCAAGCATATAAAATAATATCGAGTAATTACCAGTGCTAAACCCATTATTGAAGGGCTGCAAAGTAGAAATGACAGGCAGACCTCCTTTGATTGCTGCTATCTCCTTGAGCCTTTTTATTTCATAACCTTTGATACGTGGCACGCCACTGCTAGATTTTACTTGAATAAACCAGTACGTACTACCACGTTTAGCTATAATATCTGCTGGCCCTCTGCTTCCTCTTGACAACGCAATGTCCCAACCTAAAGACTTTAAATAAAGAGCTACTACATATTCAGCCTCTCGTCCGAATCTGGCCCAAGAATACAAATTAAGACTCACTCTAAACAAGAACCCATATAGCTGTTTTTGGCTGCAATTTTTTACCCCAGGCTCAACAAGATACTTATTGGACGGCAAGACCGTAAGTGCCTGTAACTTATATGACGATTAACTATGCCAATATGAAGGTAGGACAATGGGACATAACTGATCTCGTCAAAGACCCATCCAGTAAAGAATTTTCTCAATTTTTAGGATCAATTGAAGAGCAAGTTGTACAATTTGAAGGGTGTCGGCAGCTCTTGCACCCCAACATTTCGCAAGAAGAGTTTGAGCACCTTATTCATATGCTTGAAAGCATGTCTGAAAAGCTGTCAATTGCAAGCAGCTATGCATATCTGAGATATTACGCAGATACATCTTCAAACGAAGCATCTGCATTAGTCATCAAGATAGAAAAACTTGCGTCAGAAATCAGTAACAGGACGTTATTTTTTGATTTATGGTTTAAAAAACAGATCGATCACGAAAACGCAAGGAGATTAATAAATTCCATTTCAAAGCCATATCAGGAACATCTCCGCCACAAAAGGTTGGTTGCCAAGTACTCGCTAAGTGAGCCGGAGGAAAAAATAATCAGTACTCTTGAAGTTACTGGTAGTCGGGCACTTATCAAACTATATGATAAGATGACAAGTGGCTTTGAATTTACAATGAAGCTTCGACATGGCACAAAGACAATAGAGAAAAAATTTGACAATAAGGAAAAGCTAGTTTCGCTCGTTAGAAGTCCTGATGGGAAGAGAAGAGAAGCTGCCTACAAATCATTATTGCAAGTTTATAAAAAGAACAGTGGAGTACTGGGCGAGATTTATCAGAATATTGTCATGCAATGGCGCGACGAGGCAATTTTGATGCGCAGCTATAAATCTCCAATTTCAGTACGTAATATAGCTAACAACCTTGATGATGTAACAGTGGAGGCATTACTCGCAGCATGTAGAAAAAATGTCGTTATATTTCATGAATACTTTGCAGAAAAATCCAAGATGCTAGGAATGAAAAAACTTCATAGATATCACCTCTATGCTCCAATATCAAATAAAGCATCTGACAGCAAAAAGTTCACCTACGGCAAAGCAGTTGAGATTGTGCTGGATGGCTTTGGAAAATTTGACCCTCAGTTCCGCAGGTTAGCCGAGCGAGTGTTTGCGGAGCACCATGTTGATTCTGAAATAAGAAAGGCAAAGCGAGGCGGTGCATTTTGCTATAGTGCGACTCCAAAACTGACACCCTATGTGCTTCTAAACTTTGATGGACTCTTAAGGGATGTATCGACTCTTGCTCACGAGTTTGGACATGCAATACACAGCATGCTTGCATCGGATATGCCATTAATGGTATTCCATGCTCCACTCCCTCTTGCAGAGACTGCGTCAGTATTTGCAGAGATGCTGCTCAATGAAAAGCTTGCAGAAAAGATGCCAAAAAAGGAACAAAGGATTTTGTTGGGGGAGCAAATAGACAACCTTTATGCTACGATAATCCGTCAGGCGTATTTTACACTTTTTGAAATTGACGCACACAAAGCAATAGGAGAAAATAATGCAACCATTGATGTGGTGGCAAAAATATACATGGACAACCTCAAGGAGCAGTTTGGCACATCAATAACAATATCTCCTGATTTTGAATGGGAATGGGTATATATCCCTCACTTTTACCACACCCCATTTTACACCTATGCTTACTCATTTGGCAATTTACTTGTTCTTTCGCTTTATAGGCAGTACAAGCTTGAAGGTAGATCGTCTTTTATACCCAAGTATTTCAAGATATTGTCTGCAGGTGGATCAAGAAAGCCCGAAGAGCTCCTAATGGAAGCAGGTATTGACATTTCAAAGGAAGAATTTTGGCAGCAGGGATTTGACTATGTGCAAGAAATGATACAACAACTGAAGTCACTTGGTCAATGAGGATGTCGCTTTAATTGTAGCCATAGTTGGATCTATGTCTGCAGGCATACTGTTACCTGCAGCGGGCAGGCTGATCGAGCCATATACGCTCCTGTGGTTGGGTGCCTTATTGTTTCTAAACTTGCTAAGGCTCAACTCATATGACCTCATCGAGATATTTAAAACACCACGACAACTTGTTGTGCTGTCAATTATTAAGCTAGTGGTGTTGCCAGTTGGGATGTATGCTCTTGCATATGTTGTTTACGAACCTTTCGCTCTACCCATACTGCTCCTTTCAGGCATCTCTACAGGTCTTGGCGCGCCCTTTGTTGTAAACGTCATAGGCGGACAGCTTCCACTTGTAATAGGCATGATAATTATCACCTCAACTGCAGTCCCATTCGTGTTGCCATCTATTGTCTTTACATTTGCTCACACGCAATTTGAAATACCTTTACTGTACATGATATTCTTGCTTTCAATTGCACTATTCACTCCATTGGCAACTGGCTGGCTTACTAAGAAGTTTTTTCCTGCAGGTTCAAGATTTGCAGACAAGAATTCGTTCCCCCTATCACTTCTTTTCATTGTACTCATTAATTGGGGCATGTTTGCCAAGTTCGCAGACTTTTTTTATTCAGAACAGACCTTTCTGCTTCAAACTATTACAACAGCATTTCTCTGCTATGCTGCATACTGCCTAGTAGGATATGTTGGAACGGTAGGTAATAGTCGTCAAGAGAAAAGAGCAGGTCTCATCGCCATGAGCTATGTCAACAATGTGCTTGTTGCCGTGTTTGCATTTCAGTTTTTTGGCTCGCATGTTGCAGCACTTGCTGTACTTTACAATATTCCATACTATATCGGAATTATAGTAATTAAGAAAACCAATATTGCTTCTAGACGATCACGTTAATGCACTCCTCCCTAACAGATAACTAACTTCTGACTGCAAAACCATGTACTTCTATACTTTTAGTCTTATGGCCAAAGTAATCTTTTTTCTCTTTTTTCGATTGCAGAAATTCTGTATACTGGTCATTCCAATAAGCTCGAGCTTTAGAAGAAGAGCAAAAGGTGGAGCTTGTCAAACATGTCATAAAAAGATGAGAAGATGCTCAAAATACAGAGACAGGAAGAGCATTTGTTCGAAAAATTTATCTTGTAATTAGCGATAAGGTTGGGAGGGATTTAAGCCCCGCCAGTTGCAGTCGTAGTATCCATTGTCGTCTCCCCTTCGCCCTCTGCTGCAGGAGGAGGTGTTATAGCTCCTTCTTCTGTTACTGTTTCCCGTCCTTCTTCTCCCTCTGGTAGAACAATAGAAGATTGTATTTCTGGATAGAGTTGCGTTATCATCGCAGGCGTATTAGCCCGTATCCAGTCGGCCATGGCTCTTTCCTCAGCCAAGTTCTGATTTAATACAGGTACAGCATCTCCTGCATTCATTAATTGTGCTAGCTGAAGCAATGTATCATACATTGTAACTTCTGCATTCTCTATCACCAAGTCTTCCTTTGCTGACTTTATTTGCTGTTCTGCAGAAGTCATTGCCCTCTTTAAGGTATTGGCAAGAGTTCGTGGAGGTACTAGAGTAGGTAATTGTCCAGAGTCGTTGGTTGGTCTTGCTCCGAGGCTTGTGATTAGCTGCTTTAGTCTATTTTGTTGCTCCCGTGTCTCCTCTAAATGTTGTTGAAGTTGCCGTTTTGCATCCTCTAACTGTACTTCTTTAATTCTTGATTGGAGCCTTGATACCGCTGCATTTTCAAACGAGAGTGTCTCATTGAGATACTGAGCCAGTTTCTCTTCAAGCGTTAACTTCTGACGCTTCGCAAATCCACCTGCGCCAGACTGTCTTCTGCTGCTTTTCCCTCTTCCTGTTTTCTTCTGTCTTTTGCCCTTTGTAGCTTTACTGTTCCTCTTGCGTGCCAATTCTAACTGAACAAGACACTCTATTTTTATTAATCATTCAAGAATAAATTACTAGTATATGATTTAACTTTGAAGGGATATGGTTTTCATATTATTTTATGATGTCTTGCGGGCCCTGGTTTGGGAAAAAATTTTCTATAGGGTTAGGTGCATTTTGATTTCTGAAATTAAGGAGCATTAGAAAGATACGACTTTTAGAGGTATCATATCTCTACTGGGTGAAATTCTTATATTATATGATCATAGACACTCGGAAAGTAGTTTTACAAACTTTTCGAACACCTGAAAAATCCAAATTTTCTTTATAATGAAAAAGATGACGCGCTAATAGATACGTAACGTTAATGTAACATCATCTTTAAGTGTGCAATCACAGAGGATACACATACATAAGATGTGTCCATCACAAGAATATACATAGAAATCTGTACTTAGGATGATTATGGAGGGCATGACGCAGGAAATATTATGATTTTAAGCATCTGCTGCATCTAAAATGGCCTTTGCCTGTTTGTAGTGAACGGCATCTATCATCTTGCCTTCAAGCCTTACTGCTCCCCTTCCAGTCCCTTTGTTCATTGCTTGGTCAAGTGCTTGTACTACCTTTCTTGCCCACTCAATTTCATTCTTGCTAGGGCGGAAGACTTTGTGTACTGGCTCTATTTGGCTCGGGTGTATTATGCTCTTACCAGAATATCCAAGATGTTTTGCCACTGTAGCGTCTCTGATAAGGCCGTCAATGTCATCGATCTTTTGCCAGATAGCATCAATTGCATAAACGCCTGCAGCTCTTGCATCAACTGGAATCTTTGCACGCGCATAAGAGTATCCTGCATCGTCATGCTCATCATAGTCAAGTCGCATGTCATAAAGAAAATCAAAGACTCCGAAAACAAGAGCATTTATTCGTTCATCGGCGCTTGCAATCAAGTACGCGTTTACAACCCCTCTTGCCGTTTCGATTGAAGGCACTAATGCAATCCTACCAGTCTTTCTTTCTTTTTCAAGCATGACAATATGCCTTTTGATCTCGAGCATCTCAGAAGCATCATTGACTTTAGGGACAACTATACCATCTATTCCTTTTTGCAGAACGGCTTTAAGATCATCTGTTACAAGGTCTGACTCAGGCGAATTTGTCCTCACATAGACATGACTGCCATAGTCCTGTCGTAGCGTCAGCAACGTTTCTGCTACTATCCTTCGTGCTGTATCCTTTTCGTTGTCTGGCACCGAGTCTTCTAAGTCAAAGCAGACTATATCTGCTGGAAGCGTTTTGGCTTTTTCTACAAAGCGCATGCTGTTGCCGGGAACAAAAATCAGGGTACGAAACATAAGAAGAGAAAAATAAAAGACGGTGTTTTTATAGGTTCTGTGGAGTTGTCAGGATCTTGCCGAACTGTTGGGCATTTGCCATCATCACATGGCCGTCTACCATGCTGCTAAAGGGCAAGATGGTATCTATTACTGGTTTGATTTTGCCCTTGCTAACCCAATACACTACGTCTTCAAGCTCTGCCTTGGTGCCCTGAGTGGAGCCAAGCAGGTTAGTTCCCTTAAAGAACAAGAATCTCAGGTCAATAGTCGAGTCGTATCCAGTAGTTGCGCCTGTCGCAACGAGTGTGCCGCCCATCTTGAGCAGTGCAACTTCTTGAGGAAACACAGTTTTGCCAATATGCTCAAAGACCACATCAACGCCAGATTGACTCCCCATATTCTTTGTTATTTCGCGTACTTTCTTGTACCAATCGGCTTCACGGTGGTTGACGGTATAATCGGCTCCAAGCTCCATGCACTTATCCATCTTGTCCTTGTTGCCTGCAGTCGCAATGACTGTGCAGTTGTACAATTTAGCAATCTGAATGCCCACCATACCAACGCCTGAACCTCCACCCATAATGAGCACGACTTGGCCTGGTTTAATCTTGGCGCGTCCAACTAGCATGTGCCAAGATGTCATGCCCACCATAGAAACTGCTGCTGCATCATTAAACGAAACGTTGTCTGCAATCTTGACAACATTGACTTCCGGAAGGTATGCATACTGAGCAAATCCTCCCCAGAGTGGGCCTGTTTGAAAACCCCAAATAGTCCTTTCATTGCAGTCGTATTCCCTACCTGATGTGCATTCATAGCACACTCTGCAGCTCATGTTGGAATGCGAAACTACCCTATCGCCAACCTTGATTTTTTGGACATCAGGACCAACTTCAACAACGGTTCCAGCTACATCGCTTCCTGAAATATGTGGAAGTGGTGTCTTGACGGGTTCGCCCCATATAGCCCAAAGATCGTTATAGTTGTAAGATGCCGACTCAACCTTTATCAAAACTTCAAAAGACTTTATCTTTGGAACATCGATATCTTCAATTTTGACAACCTTTGTCGGATCCTTATTGTACTCTCTAAATACTGCTGCCTTCATACAGCAACAAGCACGTTTCACACTTTAAATAGTTAACTCTTGATCGAACTGTTGAGTATATAGATTAGCTGAGTGTTTAGCGCCTTTCAAACCGAAATTCTTTCTTTGGCTGCTGAATACGCAACAGTAGTTGTTTTAATTCATCATCAGTTAGCGGGCGGTTGATCCTGCCGGAAGAAGCTGCACTGATAAGGTAATTTTCAACAGTCAATGCAAGATCGGGCTTGACAAGTCTGATATTCATCAGCCGCTGGCGTGCCTGAGGATCGAGTACTACCTGCAAGACCCGCTGGCGCATGGCCGCAGCCTCGGCTTCACGCCTTCTTATTTCTTCATCATTTGGTTGCGATGGTGGAGAGACAGACATAGTCTTATGCGTAGCGTTGGAGCTGCGGCATAGTCTTGACGAGCTCTTTATGGATTTCAGTAGCCAGTCTATCCATTTTTTTCATTCCTTCACTTGAAATTATTCTGCCCTTGCTCTGCACCTTGACAATGTAGCCTGATGCTTCCAATTGATGAAGAGCATTGCGAATGATAGCGCCACTAGAATCCCGATGGTGGGCGAGGTTGTATCCACTCTTTTTCCTGCCGCCGTAGGCAACTTTCAAGTCGTCGACTCCGAGAGGACCATGAAGATAAACCTTCCTAAGTAGAGAAGCGCAGCGGACGTACCACCAATCTCTATTTTGGGGTATTCTTTGTACATGCGAGCCGGTCTTGACAAATTGCGACCAAGTCGGGGGATCTATTTTTTTGTCCTTCTTCAGCTGATCAGCCAGTTTGGCTATGAGCTTGTCAGCAGGAACATCATAAACCTTGGCCATATAGTAGTTCGGAAATTTCCTTAGCCCCTATAAATCCTTATTCCACATCAAGATTTTGCGGTAGATATGATCACACTTTAAGCAGGTAATCCTCACAGCTCTTGTTTTTGCCCTCCCTACCCGTATCCTAGAGCTTCGACCGGGTACTATAAAGGCCTTGCATCTTTTGCAATAAAGCTGCCTTATTTCATATGGCAGGCGTATACGTTGGTGCATTGCTATCTTTTTGGCTTGCAGAGCCTGTTTTGAGGCAAGATAATCATCCCTCTCATGCAAAGCATTTTGTACAAGCACGTCAATATGCTCTCTTGCAATTCGCTTAACTTTCTGCTTCTTCTTGCTCATGCCTATACTAAGAAAAGTAAGTAAATACCTTTTGATAAGGCTTGATAACTGTTATTTAACTTAAAAAACTATTTACTTTTATTGGCAACACTTGATGAACTGGAGGAGCTTGCAAAGAAATACGCAATGCTCAAACAACAAGAGAATGCCAGTGAAAGTGACAGGGTGGAGCTTGCCCGCTTGGCTATAAAGATCATCGATTCAATATCCTCTGTGTCCTTTACTCTTCCACTTGAAAAAGATGCATTATCCAGCGAAGGAGCGACTACCTACTTATACCAAAAAAATGCTACATACCCTGCGATATTTGATCTTCTTGCAGAGGTTCTTCACGTAACAGTGCCAATAGAGATCGGCCGAGTGAAATTTGGGCCAGGTGAAATTTTAGTTGCTGCCCAAGATAAAAGTGAAGCAGACATTGAGCTTGAACTGTCTACAAAGGAAATGCAAAAATTAGTATATGCTAGAAGGGCAGAAATATTTACAAAGCATGCTGGCGCCGCTCCTTAATATAGAGGGATGCAGCGTGCACCAACTAGTACTATAACCCTGATCATTGCTGAGACTGCGCTTGAGACAATTCCAGACGAGATTGCAGTCCATGCCGCCGTAAGAAATCACTCTCGCAGGCTGCAGCAGAAATCATCTGAAATCCTGCTTGATAGGAGCTATCATCATGCTGCAATGAAACGATTGCCAAATAGCTTGAAGCGCGGCAGACCGGATATCGTCCATTTTTCCCTAATGGAAGCTCTAGCAACCCCTCTTTTTATGGAAAGGAAGCTCAAAGTCTATATTCACACAATAAACGACAAGATAATTACCATCGCAGACAATCTGCGCATACCCAAGTCATACTTTCGTTTTGAAAGATTGATGTCTAGCCTGTTTAGAGATAATATAATCAAAAGCAGCGAAGGAAGTATTCTAATGGAATTGTCCAATGGCACATTTGCTGATCTGGTTAACATAATCAAGCCCAACATAGTCATTGGGCTATCAACTGTGGGCGTCCAAAGTAAAGCTCAGAAAGTAGCTGAAAATGCTTCAAGCGTGGACCGTTCCTGCATTGTGGTAGGTGGCTTTGCAAAGGGTCACTTTTCAGAAAACGTCACAAGATATCTAGGACCTACATATGCTATCAGCAATATTGGGCTTGAGGCACATGTAGTAATCGCAAGGATATTGTACGAGTATGAAAAGTTACTTGAAAAAGGCATCGACCATAAAGGCAATGAACAGAGCCGTTAGATAAGGACTTGAAAACTTGAACACAATCCATGAAGCTTTCTCGCTTGGCTTGACTAGCAACCAGATAGAGAATGCGATCATCGCTACACCAAAGGCACTTGCAGTAACTAAATAGATTATGCCAAAGTGGTTGAAAAAGAAGGGAAGCACACTGAACACCACCATCATCAAGGTAGTGCCGGCAATCATCCTGACAGAGAACTTTTCTGAAGACACAACTGGAAGCATTGGTACGCCGGCCTTGGTATAGTCCTTCTTGACGTGCAATGCAAGGCTCCAGATATGGGTTGGAATCCACAGGAAAACAAGCCCAGCCATCACAAGGCCTATCTCAATATTTTGAGTCGTTACAGCAATATACCCTATAAGTGCAGGAGCGCCGCCTGAAAAACCACCTAATATGATATTTGACTGGCTTCTACGCTTGAGCCATTTACTATAAACTAGGATATTGTCAAATAGGCCAAAAGCCATCAAGCCAAACGCCCAGATATTGATAAACCATGCGCAAGCGAGTGAAATTGCTGCCAATATCAGCCCAAAGATCAGGGCTTTCCTTGGCGATATCCGCCCTGATGGTATTGGCCGGTTCTTGGTGCGCTCCATTATTGCGTCAATGTCGCGGTCGTTGTATCCAGTGAGGGTATCAGCAGCAGCAGATCCAGCGGCTACACCACCTAGCAGGAGCATCCATGTTAACAGAGATATAGGCACATTAAATAGAAACGAAGCTGTAAGTGCTGCTCCAAATGCTGTGAAAACCAGTAGATACCAGATCTTGGGCTTTGTAAGCTCATAATAATCCTTCAGTTTATTGCCAACGGTCATCTGGCGAAGTATTGTCAATTGCTTGGAGTCGAGAGTAAAGTGAAATCATTACTTATTTATATCTTCAAGCCTTTCTTCTACTTTGCAATCGATGTAGGGTACGCAACCTCACGACTTGTCTTGCGCATCTCAATGAATGTTTCTGTCTTTTGCACTCCCTCAATGCGTCCAATCTTTTCTGAGATTAATTGATGCATCTCGTCAAGTGAGTGAGCATTCATCGTGACTAAGATATCGAATCTGCCAGTGACTTCAGCCACTTCTCGCACTTCTGAGATTCTAAACAGTTCATTGAGCACATTGTCTCTTAGTTTTGAATCCATGTTAATACCAGTGAGTGCCTTGACGCTAAAACCAAGTGCTTCATCATTTATGATAATCGTAAATTTCTTGATAAGGCCTCCTTTGACTAAACGCTTTATTCTACTATAGACTACTGATGAATTGACGTTAATTTTCTTAGAAAGTTTTGGAACAGATATACTTGCATCTTTTGAAAGCTCGCTTAAGATTTTGATATCTAAATCGTCAATCCTTCTCATTCAAAATTCAATGAGATCATAAGGTTAGGGATTAATAAACGTATAAAGTATTATCAAACTAAGCGACCAATTCCTAAATTTTAATAACATTATGGTCTAAACATTTCATAATCAATATGCATATTTAGTTGTGACATCCATGTCTCAAGACAGCAAAAGAATTATCCAGTTAGACTTTCGCAGTAAGGCACAACTCCATAACGTTTATCGACGCCTTTTTTGGTAAAGAAATTCCTCTATGCTAAGCAATTACTGTGTATTTAGCTAATTTCAGCCACATTCTTGCTCTTGAATGGCGAAAGCTCACGAAGCTCCTTTACGATACTTGATAGAATGTCAATTGCCCTGTCGACTTCGTATTTTGTGTTATGCAACCCAAGACTGAGCCGAAGCGAGCCGGTAATTTCTTCATATGAAAATCCCATAGCTTTTAGCACATGCGAGGGTTTTTGCTTCTTAACGGAGCATGCAGACCCTGTTGAGGCGGCAACACCATGTTCATCAAGTTTGATTATCAAATCTTCGCCATTTACTCCAAAGAATGTAAAGTGTGCATTGTTTGCGATCCTCTCATTGTGCAAACCATTCAGTCGCGACCGTGGTATTTCCTTTAGCACACGCTCGACTACGTAATTTCGCAGGCCAGACACATAATCTTGGTATTGCATAATCCTTTTGTTAGCAAGATCACAGGCTTTGCCAAAGCCAACAATGCCGGGAACATTCTCTGTACCTGACCGCAGATACCATTCTTGCCCTCCGCCATGAATTATCGGCGATATATTTAGGTTGGATCTAATGTAAAGAGCTCCTACCCCCTTGGGTCCGTTTATCTTATGGGAGGAAAGAGACATCATATCTACTCCAAGGTTCTTAACATTTATGGGCAGTTTTCCTGCGGCCTGTACTGCATCAGTATGAAAAAGTGCGCCAGTCTGATGTGCGATTTCGACAAGCTCTTTAATTGGTTGGATTGTGCCAACCTCATTATTTGCATACATAATGCTGACAAGCGCTACATTATCTGAGATTACGTTTCTCAGTTCAGAAGGCCTAACAAATCCATCTCCTGTCACGGGCAGATGAATAGTCACAAAGCCTCTTTCTTCCAGATCTTTGCATGGCTCAAGCACTGCATCATGTTCTATACTGCTCGTAATTATCACATTCTTTTTGGGTGTTTTGCTTTTGACACGCATAGCTGTACCCTTGAGAGCAAGATTATTTGCCTCAGTTCCTCCTGAAGTAAACGTGATTTCACGAGGGAATGATGCACCTATCATTTCTGCAACCCTTTTTCTTGCAAGATGTATCGCTCTAGTTGTTTCTCTACCAAACTTGTGAATAGAGGACGGATTACCATACCGCTCCTTTAAATAGGGTAGCATTTCGTCAATTACTTCATCCGCAACTGGAGTTGATGCCGCAGTATCAAGATAAATGTATGAGTAATACGGGTCGTCAGTCATACCTATCCATAACCACCATCTTACCTGTCTTGTAGCCTGTTATATCAATAGAAACAAACTTGAATGTAAGCTCTTTAAGCTTCTTGTCCAGGATTGCAAGCTTATCCATATCAAACATTATATGCAATTCGTCTCTGCCAACTTCAATCCTTGCAAGGTTGCCATGATCTCTTACGCGGACCTGTCTGACACCAAAAATTGTCTTGACGATTATCTCTGCATTCTCAATCCTTTGCAATCTTTCATATGTCACCTCGCTCCCCGTCGGTATCCTTGAGGCCAAACATGCATTGGAAGGCTTATCATAAACAGAGAGATCAAAACTCTTTGCAATATTACGTATCTCGATCTTGCCTATGCCAAGCTCCACCATAGGGCTTCGCACCCCGTTTTCACGGAGAGCTCTAATTCCTGGTCTATAATCTGTTAAATCATCGATGTTTGTTCCATCGACAATGAGTAATACACCTGCCCTTTTTGCTTCCTCTACAAGGTGTTGCCCAAGCTCTGTCCTGCAATAGTAGCACCGCATGATATCATTTTTTACAAAGGAGTGATTTTCAAGCTCATTATATCCAATTAGTTTGTGTTCAATACCTATCTCTCTTGCGACTTGCTGCGCAGTGGCAAGTTCTTCCTGTGCCAACGTCTTATAATCAGCAGTTATGGCAATAGCACCGCTTCCAAGTGCTTTTTTTGCAGCTAACGCCACTACAGCACTGTCGACTCCGCCAGAGAGCGCCACTATTGCTTTGTTATCTCCGTTCTTTGCGAACCAGTCTACCAGTTTGTTAAAGGCTTCCATTTTATCCTCCTCCCAGTTTTTTTATGACTTCTGCCCTGACTTGATCCATCGCCCTCTTGACAGGTATTTGGCACTTTGCTGCGATCACCTTGATGTCTTCAAACTCAGGTTTAACATTTGTTATTTGTCCAGATGAATCCTTTACAACCTTGACACGCACATCAAGGACATTGCCGTTAATATTAACCGACATAGTTAGTATTCCCCTGGGTAGAACAACTCGCTCTACTTCCTGCACTCTAGCACCAAGCGTTCCAGATTCGTTGAACAATAACTCAAGCACGCTGTTTAGCTGTGTGCTTTCTGATATAATCCTAATGAGATAGGTCGGCCGATTTTTTTTAGTTAGACCTGAAATGACTGTCACATCCTTGGCAGCTTCAGATAGTTGCTCTATAAGGTTACCCACTAGCTCACCAGATGCATCATCGATGTTTGTTTCTACCAGATAGACTATATCCTTGGTGGTTTCATAGACAGTGCCTGATGTACCTATCACTACACGAACTACGTTTGGAAAACCTTCAAACTTTTTTATGCCCGCACCATAGCCGATTTTTTCAGGTGCAATGCTGGGATAGTAGTTTACACTACCCTGCACCAAATTGACAAGCATTGCTGCCCCGGTAGGAGTCGTCAGTTCATCTTCAGCTTGCCCCCCTACCAGAACGAATCGTTTATTCTTGAAAATTTCAAGGATTGCACTTGCAGGATTCGAGATGGTACCATGGGAGAAACTTAACAAGCCGCCACCAATTGCCACTTTAGTAGAATACATTTTGGCATCAAACAAGTGAAGATCTTGTAAAGCTGTTGCACATCCAACAAGGTCTGCAAGCGTGTCAATACTGGATGCTTCATGCAGATAAACGTTATCAAAATTCTGGCCATGAATGGTAGCCTCAGCAGAAATTATCATTTTGAGAGAATCTAATGCAAATGTCTTGGCTCTATGCTCAAGCCCCACAGAGTCGCAACATTTTGCAAGTGCAGAATATATTTCTGTACCCTTGCGTGTGAACACCCCGTCTTTAGATTTCATTTGTAGCTGAGTGGCGGCAAAGCTGTATGATACCACTTTGGCAAAATGTGCATCGATGATTATGCTATCCCTGAGAAAGTTTGGGCAAGCAAAGATCGCCTCAATGACTTTGGTCTTGCTGGCGCCAGCATCCACTAAACTAGACATCAGCATGTCGCCAGCAATTCCTGCCACCTGAGAATCTATGATCGCTACTCTTGGCATAGCCACGCTAGTTTGTGCTTTTGCTTTATATCACGTTTATGCTTTTATCGTGTTATACTGCCAAAGTCATACTCAGCTGGAATATCTTCAGGAGGTGTGCCATACACAAGAACGATCTGTTTGAGCGATTCAAGAGGCACTGACCTATAATCCCCTTCAAATCTCTCGCCATCAACATATGCTGTTGCGGGCATATTAGACACGGTGTCAAATAATGCTGTTGAATTAGAAGTTTGCTGCCAGATGTCAAGGAATTGCCCAACCGTGAATTCTCTGGCTTCAGGGGCTTCGACATGTAGTATACCATCATCGCTATGAGTATGAAGCCAATATAGGCAAGAGGGGGAAGAGAGTATCCCAATATCTGAAGGGATTTGTTGCTGTATGCCATTAACGAATATATCTAAATGTGAATGAATATGATAATTCAACTGCTCAGCCCTATCACACTCTATTCCGCTTATCGCCATTGCCGTAGGGGGCTGGTAGAAAATAGCTCCTGCAATACCAGCAGCAACTACTGCAATTATGACGGGTATTATAATCATCATATATTTTCTTTTTCTACGTCTATCTACAGCAAAGTAGCTGTCGTCTCTTCTTTTCTTTGACAATTCGTTATGACTTGATATGCTGAATAATTTAAAGCTGACCCGACTCCAATCACAATTTATATAAGCAATCCCCCAGTTGCAAGTTCAGCTATGACAATAACCATAATCGGATCTGGAAAGGTAGGTGCCTCAGCTGCCCTTAATTGCGGACTGAGAGAGCTTGATAGAAACATACTACTTCTTGATATAGTGCAGGGCCTCCCCCAAGGAGAAGCGATGGACATCAATCATCAGCTGTCAGAAACGGGATCTGACACTGTAGTACGCGGTTCAAACAATTACGACGATCTGCGCAATTCTGATTACATAGTGCTTGTTGCAGGTGTCGGAAGAAAACCAGGCATGACTAGAATGGATCTCCTCAAGATAAACGCAGGTATTGTCAAGGATGTCGTGTCAAAGATTGCGGTTTATGCAAAGAACGCGACTGTAATCGTAGTTACGAACCCGCTTGATCCAATGACTTATTTTACGCTCAAGACTCTTGGAGCCAAAAAGAACAAGGTTATGGGAATGGGTGGCATGCTGGACTTATCAAGGTTCAAAAGTTTTATTCGCGATGCGACAAATATTTCACGCAGTTCGATTCAAGCTATGGTGATAAGTGAGCACGGCGAAAACATGCTGCCGCTTACAAGATTCTCTTCTATAGGAGGCATACCTCTTCAAGAGTTTATCTCAAAAGATAAGGCAATGGAGATCTTTGAAAAGACAAGAAAAGTCGCAGCAGAAGTCATTGCACTAAAGGGAGCAACCGTTTATGCACCAGGTAACGCAATTGCGACTATGTTGGAATCTGCTATCAGAGACAAAAAGCTGGTAATCCCAGTGTCAACATTTCTTGAAGGCGAATATGGATTTGATAACGTATGCATAGGCGTCCCAGCGATCATTGGCTCAGGTGGCGTCGTGCGCATAATTGAGCTCAAGCTAGATAGCTTTGAGCAAGATATTTTCAGCAAAGGTATTGCAAGCGTCAAAGAAGCGATCAAGGCACTTCCACTTTAAACCCTTTTATTTTCTTGTTGATATCTGGATGACGGATGGATCTGCACACAATTCTTGACGAATTTGCAAATGGTAGCCTTAGTCTGTCGGAGGTAAAGAAAGAGATCTCGATCCATGCAGTTGAGAAGATTGATGATATTGCAAAGCTAGATGTCGGTCGCGAAATAAGAAGAGGGGGAATGCCAGAGATAATTTTTTCTGAAAATAAAGAATACAAAGACATTATCAAAATAGCTACCGCAGTTGTTAGGCGTAATGGTCAAGTTGTAGTCAGTAGAATAAAGAGGAATGAACTAGCAAGAGTGGCTGGCACACTCCGTAGAAAGGGTCTCAATGTTGAAATTGGAAGGAACAGCACAACTCTGCTTGCTTCTGAAAAATCATTTACCTACAAAACGAGCGATGCAAAAATAGGAGTAATGTCTGCAGGCACTTCAGACATTGGCGTCGCAGAAGAAGCACGGATTGTTTCTAAGGCAATGGGCTGTGAAGCGATAACAAGTTACGATGTTGGTATTGCAGGAATGCATCGTATCTTTCCTGCTCTTAAGGAGATGTTCAAACAAGAGATAGGCGCAATCGTGGTCGTGGCAGGAATGGAAGGTGCGCTTGCCTCAGTTGTAGCATCAATGGTAGACATACCTGTTGTGGGTGTGCCAACTTCAATAGGCTATGGCTTTGGCTCAAACGGCATTGGAGCATTGGCATCTATGCTACAAAGTTGCACATTGGGTTTGACCGTGGTAAATATTGATAATGGCATCGGAGCAGGTGCATTTGCTGCAATGATTGCAAAGAGAACGACTAGGAAGGAATAACTAAAATGTTCTTTTAATTCCAGTTATAGATGTATTCAATTGTTTTTGCCCATTAGCCTACAAAAGAGACGCTCAAAGGGATAAGAATCATGATCAAGAGCTGATCCAATAGTAAGTAGATTTGCAGGATCTTTATTCTTCTTAATTTTCCTCAGTGAATGTAGATTAGATTATTTCCTCTTGCATTAAGCTCCTAATTAAGATGTAGCAGCAAAGCCTTTAACATTTATAAGTGCTTTACATTGGTTGCTTCTCTAATCGTTAAATGGTGTGATAACTGTTGACTTATGTTCATACGCTAAAAAGAATTAGAGAAGATAAAACTAATTATCGCAAGAGGTCAGCGATCCTGATCGGCAGGCAGCTGTTTGTTACTGTCAAGATAAGTGATCAGAATGTCGCAGCTCAAGTGCTCAGGCCGACTCCTACAGGCGATATCGTCATTGTCTCTGCACACAGCAGAGAACTTGCCGAGCACGGATGGAAGGGTGGCTTTAACAATTTGCCTGCCTGCTATCTTACAGGCATGCTATTAGGAAAGAAGGCACTAAAAAAAGAGGTCAACGGTGCGGTCCTCTACATAGGCAAGAACCACTTTACTTCAAGGGTTGCAGCTTGCATGAAGGGTATAGTTGATGCGGGAGTCAGGATGCCTTTCTCCGAAGAATCGCTTCCAGACGAAGGCAGGATAAGTGGTCATCATATAGCAGATTATTCCAATATTCTGAAAGAAAATGAAAAAGAGTACAATTCACGTTTCTCCGCTATTTTGAAAAACGGTCTCAAGCCTGAAGATTATCCTTCACACTTCGAAGAAATAAAAAACAGAATTTCAGACAGGCCTTCAGAAAAAGCGATGTCAAAGAATACAGATAGAGAAGTACCAACCAAGGAAGACAAGGTAAAGGAAAATAGAAAAGTCACATCAGGGAAGAAGCGAGGCCAGAGAAAAGAGGAATGAGTCAAATGTCATCATCATCTGCAAGGCAGCATCAAACCGAATGGAAACCCAGAACTACGCTTGGGAGTATGGTGCTGGCAGGCAAGATAAACTCAATGGATCAAATTTACGAAAATGGCATGAGGATACAGGAATCAGAGATCGTCAAACATCTCTTGCAGGACATCAAGAGTCAAGTAGTTCATGTGGGTATTGTACAAAAGCAGACTGACGCAGGCGAGATGACTCGTTTCAATGCTCTTGTAGCTGTTGGAAATGAGACTGGTTGGTTTGGCATAGGCAAGGGCAAAGCTTCACAAATGAGAGTGGCCATAGACAAGGCTACAAATGCGGCTTACCTTAATGTAATTCCTGTAAAGCTTGGCTGCGGTAGCTGGGAGTGCAAGTGTAATCAGCTTCACTCCGTGCCATTCAAAGTGCGCGGTAAAGGCGGCAGCGTCACAATTGAAATCATTCCCGGCCCGAGAGGCCTTGGTATCGTGGCTGGAGAGAATATAAAGAGTTTATTAAAGTTAGCAGGATTAAAGGACTCATGGACGAAGACCTTTGGGTCAACGAATACAATGTCTTCGACTACAAAGGCAATTTTCAACGCCCTCAGGAGCACATACAGTGTAGGATGAGGATGAATTAGATGGCGTATTTAGTAGTTAGAATCAAAGGAACTGTAAACATCCCCCAACAGGCAAAAAAGACACTTAATGGCCTGAACCTTGAGAAGCGGTTTCGCGCAACATTAGTGCCAGAAAGCATGGAATATCTAGGTATGTTAAGGAAGGTAAAAGATGAGGTAGCATGGACAAAGGCAGATGCTAGCATAGTCAAAGAACTTCTTGAAAAGCGAGGCAGAAAGGCAGGTTACAAACCTATTACAAAGCCAGATCTCCCAAAAGAGTACAGTAGTATGGAAGATCTTGCATCTGCAATAGCGGAGAACAAAGTCGCAATGAGTAAGCTTGAAGGGATCAAACCATGGTTTGCGCTTAGCCCCCCAAAGGGCGGGTTTAAGAGAAAGACCAAGACTCAATACATGCAAGAGGGAGTTCTTGGAGAGGATGGCGAACTATCAGAGATAGTCAAGAGGATGCTCTAATGCAGCAAGACTTAATTAAGGTGCGGGTGAACGTGATAGATATAATTTCAACGATGCAGAGCGAGTGATAATGATTTATGGCTATCAGATTTAGAAAAAGTAGAAGACAGCGCGGCAGCAGATACTGTGGCTGGGGCCAAGTAGGGCAGCATAGGGCAGCTGGGAGCAGAGGAGGTGTCGGAGGTGCAGGGAAGCACAAACACTTCTGGATACGTACAATCCTCGAAGAGCCAGAGCACTTTGGTCATGACTCTTTTAACTCTTTTAACCCCAACCTCGTGCAGAGATGGGTTAATATCCGAGACTTAGATGCAGTATTTGCCAAGCATGGTAAGACCGACGAAAGCGGCAGGGTTGTTCTGGATTTGACATCGCTAGGTTATGATAAGCTGCTTGGAGGAGGCTCCATCAACGGAGCTTATACCGTCAAAGTAGCTAAGGTAACAGAGAGTGCCAGGTCAAAAATTGAGGCTGCAGGTGGCGGGGTTATAACAGATGAGCAGCACGACAACAACTGAGAATCCGGTTAGGCGGTTCATAAAGACCGCGTCTGTTTACGTTCCTCAAGTTCCAAAGCCAAAGAAGAAAATTTCTCTTCAGGAAAAGTTTGTCTGGACGGCAATCGCCCTTTTCGCTTACTTGGTAATGGCACAGATCCCTCTGTACGGTGTAACTGATGACCCACGTTTTGACTTTCTTGCATTTGCACGCGTAATTTTCGCCGCTCAACAAGGAACACTCATGGAACTCGGAATTGGACCCATAGTCACAGCAGGGTTGCTTATGCAATTGTTAAAGGGATCTGGTTTGATCAAGTTAGATTTTAAGAACCCTGATGACAGGTCGCTCTTTACTTCAGCGACAAAGATAGTCACTATTATAGTGATTGTAGCAGAAGGTGCGCTATACGGAGCTAGTGTATATGGACCGCTAACCGCAGAGAATGCCCCTTATGCCATCTATGTAGTAATTGGCCAGCTCATAGGTGCTAGTGTACTCGTCATGTTAATGGACGAGATGGTACAGAAGGGATGGGGTGTCGGCTCGGGCCTAAGTCTGTTCATCATGGCAGGAATCGCACAATCGATACTGTGGAGTATATTCAGTCCAGTCCCAGCACAAGACGGACCGCTAGGTGTAGTTCCGTTCACAATATCCGCAATTTATGAGGGGCATGGAGCTGATGCGATCTTTCGTACCGGCCAGTTGCCAAGCTTGTTTATAATGGCCCTGACAATAGGAATTATACTGGTACTCGTGTATATTGAAGGAATACACGTAGATGTTCCAATAGTGTCAACAAAGTATAGGGGCTTTACTGCAGTATACCCGATCAAGCTGCTTTACACTTCAGTTATACCAGTAATACTGGCATCTGCACTTCTAGCCAATGCTGTATTTATGGGGCAGATGCTTTGGGCCAACTACAATCCAAATAACACCAACCCTGCATTCAACTGGATCGCAACATTTGATCCAAGTACTGCTCAAGGAGGAGGAGGCCAAGCAACTCCCACAGGCGGCGTCCTGTACTATATTACCCCCCCTAGAGGTCTGGAGGCGGCAGCAGCCGATCCTCTAAGGGCTGTAGTATATGTAATATTTATGGCAGGAATAGTTACAGTATTCTCTAGACTATGGGTAGAGCTTGGCGGTCTTTCTGCAAAAACTGCAGCCCGCAACCTTCTTGATGCAGATGTGCAGGTCCCCGGCTTTAGACGATCCGAAGGATCCGTAGAAGGCCTTCTCAATAAATACATCCCTGCGCTTACCCTACTATCCGGTATGATCATTGGTACTCTCGCTGGCATTTCTGATGTATTAGGTGTCTTTGGAACAGGAACTGGTATTCTGCTAATGGTCAGTATCATGGTAAGCTACTACCAGACGCTGGTCAAGGAGCAGGTCGATACCTACATGCCCAGTTTGGCGGCTCTAATTGGCAGAAAATAAACGTGCGATAGTTGTTGGGATTCCAGGTGTGGGAAAGACTACCCTCATTACTCGCGCAGCCGAGATGCTAAATCAGAAGCGTAAGACTGCAGTCGTAATTTTTGGCACAATTATGTTTGAAGAAGCTAAAAAGGTGGGCCTCAAGAACCGAGATGAGTTACGCAAGTTGGCGGTAGAAGATCAAAGGCGCCTGCAAGATTTGGCTGCTCAGCGAATCACAGAAATGAATGACGACATAGTGATCGTTGACACCCATCTTTTTGTCAACACAGATGAGGGATACTATCCTGGCCTTCCAATGAGACTATTAAGCATAATGAAGCCGACAAATATGGTCATGGTTGCTGCAGATCCACGCGAGATAGCAGAAAGACGCAAGTCTGATCAAACTCGCCAGAGAGACATTGCTTCTGCAGAAAATATCCAAAAGGAGCTTGATATCTCAAGGGTCATGGTGGCGTCTTGCTCTATTCTGACAGGTGCGCCTTTTGCCATAATCATGAACAATGATGGCCATATTGACGAAGCAGCAGCAAATATAGCAAAGATTCTGCTAGGAGATGGAAGTTGAATTTGCTGCAGGATCTGTTAATGCAATGGCCTTTATCGCCCCAATATACCACACATCCAATATTTCCAGATATAGTAAGTGCCATGCTTATTGCGCTATTGATATCAGTGGGCTTGAATTTTGCATTTGCAATGCTTCGAAAAAAGACCACGGACATGGAAAGGATGAACAGAGTCATGAAGGAAACAAATGAATGGCGAAAGCAATACACTGACGCGATTAAAAAACAAGATAAACCAAGAATCGAAGAACTAAAAAAGAAACAAGCCTACGTCAACAAGATGGCCCTTGAAATGCAACAACAGCAGATGCGTCCTATGTTTATCTATATGATACCGTCCTTTCTCATTTGGATCTTCGTGTTCCCTGCGATATTTGGCGCAACTGTTTCTCTGTCACCGATATATATTCCATGGATAACATGTAGCGACGAAAATGTGCAAACGGATACCCAACCAAAATTGGATGGAAATGGTCAGCCTATAATAGATCCTGATGGAGGAACCACTACCCTTAGCGGTCCCTGCAGAGTACCCGGACAGGTTTACTTGTGGGGCTGGTTCCTGTTAACCTCATTTGCATTCAGTGGAATAATAAACAAGGTGACCAAGACAAGCATGCCAAGTATAACAGGATAAGATGGTTGCCAATAAATTATTTAGTATTATAATTTCAGGCTGGCCTGCGGTAGGCAAGACTACCATAGCTTGCAAGCTTGCAGAAGAATATGACATTGCGATGTATAATGGAGGAGACATATTAAAGATGCTTGCTGAAGACAAAGGATACTCTGTAAAAAGAGATGATTGGTGGGACACTATTGAAGCAAAAAAATTCATGGAGGAACGCAAATCAGATTCCTCCTTTGACAAAAAAGTAGATGAGAAGCTCATTGAGATAGTAAAGAAGGGAGGGGCAGTAATTACAAGCTACACACTGCCTTGGCTTGTAGCAGAGGAACCAATAATCATCATCAAGTTTTGGCTTCGAGGATCATCGGAAAACCGCGCCAAGAGGATGGCCAACCGCGATGGTATAAGTTTTGAGGAGGCAAAAAAGATAACCAAGCTGAGGGATGAGGAGAATAAAAAGATCTATCACAGGCTGTATGGCTTTTGGTTTGGAGAGGACCTGACCGTTTTTGACTATGTTCTTAACACAGATTGGCTATCCATTGACTCTCTTGGAGAGATATCCAAATTAATAGTTAAACGGCACATAGGTGTAGTATCACCTTGATTATGCTGCCACAGTTGGAGAACCTTACCAAGATAGACGATGACATTACCAACGACAACTACGGCCATTACCCTGATAAAAGACCGATTGAATCGCTGCTGTATTATGGACTAGTGCTTACGGACAAACCAGCTGGCCCTACAAGCCACGAAGTTGTAGCATGGATGAAGCGCATATTGGAGATAGAAAAGGCAGGCCACAGTGGTACACTTGACCCAGGCGCAACAGGTCTTCTGCCAATCGGATTGGGAGAAGGCACCAAGGCACTGTCTGTGCTGCTGTTAGGACCAAAAGAGTACTATGCGCTTGCGCGTCTACATTCACATGTTTCACTAGATAAGGTAAGAAGAGTGATGCAGGAATTTACAGGCGAGATATATCAGCGGCCGCCTCAGCGCTCATCTGTCCGACGTGTGACCCGCGTGAGAAGTGTATATGAATTTGACTATCTTGAAAATTATGACAGGCTTGTGCTTATGCGCATCCTGTGCCAGGCGGGCACATACATTCGAAAGATAATCTATGATATTGGCGAGGTGATATCGTCTGGAGCCACGATGGTAGAGCTACGCAGGACAAGGGTAAGCAACCTATCAGAACAGAATGAAGGTCTTGTACGCCTGCACGATATTGCAGACGCTTACCAGCGTTATAAGGAAAAAAGGGACGAGGAAAAGTTGCGTAGGCTAATCCTGCCAATAGAGTATTGCCTGGAGGCAATACGGGCCATCACAATACGCGACACAGCAGTTGATGCCCTATGTCATGGTGCACCGCTTGCAGTGCCAGGTGTAATAGCAGTGCCAAAAGACCTACGTAATGGAGAGCTTGTAGGCGTATATACTCTAAAAGGTGAGATAGTAGGGCTGGCACAGACTGCAATGACAAAAGAAGAGATCGAGCAGAATGTTCGCGGTATAGCGTTTGTCATGAAACGCATAATCATGAAACCCAACACCTATCCAAAGGCATGGCGGTCAAAGGGCGAGCAGTCTACTAATGTCCCGATACCATCAGAAGTCGACCTAGATAAACTTGAAAACGAAAATGCAGATGAATTCTGAGAGCATTTAAAGCGTTTCGCCAATGCCTGGCCGCTTGCGATCTAGCTTGGCAATATTCTTTGCAAGGTTTTCAATTGTGCCAGGGATGTGACAGCGGCACATACAATCGTTACAATCTACATGACTTCCTGCCTTGCAATCATCAGATAATCCTGGAGTAGACAAAAGTAATAACTGAAGCAACATTCCTTAATTTTTACCTTTGTCTTTGCTATAATTAATATAATGATGTGTTAACTAGTCGGCATATATGTAATGCCGGGGTCGCCTAGCCCGGGAGGGCGCAAGCCTGGAATTCGTCAAATCGGTCAGCTTGTGACCCGTAAGGGTCCCGAGGGTTCAAATCCCTCTCCCGGCGCTTATTTCGAAGAGCCTAGCATAAGCCTTAAAGCTATCATATAGCATTCTTTTACTAAAATGAAAAGAATGAATCCTCATCTAACGAACCAGGGTTCAATGTTCTCTCCCCTTGCAAAAGAAATTTTTGGTATTAACAGCATTTCCTGTGGAGTCGTAGAACGATACAACTTGAGCATTTGAATCTCTTCTTCTTCAACTAGCATTTGTGTGTCTCTTCTAACTGCATTGCTTCCTCCCTTTCTTTTTCTTCTGCTTTCAAAAGCCGTTAGAATTTATCTTCATCCCTAGGCAAGAACCAACTGCTAGGTGAAAATTCTTAGGAAAGAATTACGCTATAGCCTTATTTTGTTCCTGGACTTGTCTTTTGTTGTGGAAATTATGAGAACGTCATCGTCACGATTATTTGCATTTGAAATAAAGGTGATAAGTCTAACAGCAATTGCTGCCCTTCTTTTTTCTGCAAACATTGATGGAGGAAGTGCGCAGCAAGGCGAGCCACAAGTAGAGACCGATGGAGGACTGACAGCCACGCTAAATGGTGACAGCTTTACAACTGGAGATATAATTACAGTTAGTGGCTCTATTGAAGTGCGAGGTCCTTATTCTGAGGCTTTGATAAATGTAATAGACCCAGAAGGCAAGACTGTTGAGTCAGTTTATGTTAGGGTAATTGCAGACAACGAGTTCACACAATTTACGCACAGTTTTGTAGCAGGTGAGAATGAAGGAAAGCCCGACTATGAAGAACCGATGGTAACAAGCGGCAACTATCATATGGTAGTCCAATTCGGTCCAGAAAGGGTTGAATTCATTTTTGACTATACTGCAACATCAGGCGCAGCAACAGGAGCAACGACTACGGAAGTGACAACGGGTGATAATAGAACTAGAAGCTCCGACGCAATAAACGTAACAGCAATAAACCAGTTGGCAGCACAGGCAATAACACATACAGAACAAGCATACATAGCAATGCAGAACAACGATGCTCAAGGTGTATTTAGGAATTTGAATTTGACTTTGAATGAATTAGAGAGCGTACGAGGTAACATGACTTTGACTGCACCTGACAGCGGCAGTAGCAGCATACAATAATACTGCGGTAGAAACAACAACAGGGGCTGTTACTAGCAGTGGTAGTAGTAGTAGCCGTAGCGGGAAATGGTGATAGTGGTACTACTACTTGTCGTTTCCATAGTCTCAGGCTATTCAAGCCTGACTGATGCTGCATACTGACCAAGCCCAGTTCAAATTAGTGTCGGAGATACAGTAACATGGAAGAGAAATGATGATTCACAACCACACGCACTGTCACAGCAGGAGTAAATGGACAGCCAGATGGAATGTTTGACTCAGTATAACGGCTCCAGCTGTGACCGCAGTAATTTTCAAAATCTCCTTACTTTTGAAGTATTATCTCGTTTAGTATTATTTGGCAATTGTCCTCTCTTGTTTTTCTTCTTCTTATCCTTCTCTTGTTCTTCTTCTTCGTCTTCTGCAGGTGTTGATGTACTCGTTACTCGATGTTGCTCTTTCTCCTCCTCTTGCTTCAATGTGATATTTCGTTAGTATATTGGAGATATATCTTATCCCATTTTCTTGTTTATGGTCTACTGCAGAATTGCAGATTTAGCCTATTGCTTATCTCAATGCTACTACTCGTGCATTGCGATTATCCTGCGAAAAGTTATAGGGCAACAATAATCTTTGCTTTCGCTTCGCTCCCACTCATCATAAGGACATGTTGGATTACTGAAAATAATATAATTTTCCATTATCTCTAATAATGCCTGCAAACATTCTAAGCTGACCTTCTTTAGTAGCTTGATTTGCATTCATACTCTTTTTAGTTGAGCTTTTTCTCCTCTTCTTTGTATTTTTCATGACTCGCGGCATATTAGTAGCGCGTACTAGTTGGGTATGATGCGTAACAACGACATAATAATAGATTGTTCTTGCGCATATTCTTTCATTTCATAGCTGAGTTAAGTAATTCTTGGAACAAGCATCTGAGCAAAACTCCAAAACACCTATGGTAGAGCTTGAATATAATACACCCCTGGTAAGGTTTTGAAATTCCTTGCCGCATGATTTACATACTTTTATCATTTCTGTTGTTCTTACACCATTACTTA